>JAGVUK010000023.1 GCA_019136335.1 Methanomicrobiales archaeon | reverse complement strand
GCTCCGCGGGGATCAGAACCCGGGGTGAGGCGGCGTGCGGGTTCCGGTCTTGTCCACCCGGATACGAGTTTGGGGTGTGCAAAGACAGGCCCCCGAAACTATTATCGCATAGCCGCCGCCCGTTGCAGGCGGTAGATGAGGACCGAGGACCTGCTTGCGATGACCGCCGACGACTGCCTTGCTCACCTCGGGTCGTCATCCTCCGGCCTTTCGACCGCCGAGGCAGTCCTGAGGCAGAAAAGGTACGGGATGAACGAGATCGCAGAGGCGCGCCGGTATCGCGGCCTGGTCGCCTTCCTCGGCCACCTGAAGAACCCGCTCGTGATCATCCTCGTCATCGCCGCGGTCATATCCGCCTTCGTCGGCGAGATCGTTCAGGCGGTAATCATCCTCGTCATCGTCGCCCTCAGCGTTACCCTGGACTTCTTCCAGGAGTACCGGGCCGAAGCGGCGGTCGACCTCCTGAAGCAGAAGATCAGCAGGACGGCGACGGTGTTCCGGGACGGAGAACGCCGGGAGATCCGGATGGTCGAGCTGGTCCCCGGGGACGTCATCGACCTTACTGCCGGGGATATCGTGCCCGCAGACGCCCGCGTCCTTGCCGCCCGCGACTTCTTCGTCAACCAATCGGCCCTGACCGGCGAACCGTTCCCGGTCGAGAAGACTGCAGACCCCCTTCCTGCGGCAGATACTGACCGGACCGCGTGGAACAACTACCTCTTCCTCGGGACGTCGGTGGTGAGCGGCCACGCGACCGCCGTGGTCGCCATGACCGGGAAGAATACCGAATACGGGCATATCGCCCAGGCGCTTGCCGCACGTCCTCCCGAGACCGAGTTCGAGCGGGGGCTCCGGCATTTCGGCTACCTGATCATGCGCATCACGTTCCTCCTGGTGCTCGTCGTATTCCTGGTCAACGCCGTCTTCAAACACAGCGTCCTTGACTCCCTCCTCTTTGCCGTGGCCCTCGCCGTCGGGCTGACGCCCGAACTCCTCCCCATGATCCTCTCCCTCAACCTCGCAAAAGGCGCGATTGCCATGTCGGAGAAGGGCGTTCTCGTGAAGCATCCCGAGGCGATCCAGAACTTCGGGAGCATGGACATCCTCTGCACCGACAAGACCGGGACGTTGACGGAGAACGCTATCTCCCTCGTGCTCCACATCGATCCGGAGGGGCGCGACGACGAGAGAGTGCTGCTCTTCTCCTACCTCAACAGCCTCAACCAGACGGGATTGAAGAGCCCGCTCGACGAGGCGATCCTCGCATACCGCGATATCCCGGTCGAGGGCTACAGGAAGATCGATGAGATCCCCTTCGACTTTGTCAGGAAACGGGTCTCGGTCATCGTCGAGAAGGGCGGCGAGCGGTTCCTGGTCACAAAGGGTGCGCCGGAACAGGTCTTTGCCGCCTCTTCCTCAGTCAGGGATCAGGCGGAGATCCGGCCGTTCACCGACGCGGTGCGGGAGGCGGTGGTACGCCGCTACGAGGCGCTGAGCGCCGACGGGTTCCGGGTCCTTGCGGTCGCCTGCCGGCCGGCCGGAGATGGGAAGGCGGTCTATACGCCGGATGACGAGAAGGATCTGGTCCTGCTCGGTTTTGTGGCCTTCATCGACCCGCCGAAGGAGAAGGCGCGGGAGTCGCTGCAGCAGCTTATCGGGCGTGGGATCGACCTGAAGATCGTCACCGGGGATAACGAGCAGGTCACCAGGAAGATCTGCCGGGACCTGGACTTCCCGGTGCGCCGGTCCCTGACCGGTGCCGAGATCACCCACATGACCGATGAGGCCCTTGCACGGGTGGTCGATGAGACCACGCTCTTTGCCCGGGTGACGCCCATCCAGAAAGACCAGATCATCAGGGCGCTGATGAGGAACAACCATATCGTCGGTTTCCTGGGGGACGGGATCAACGATGCTCCGGCCCTGCGGACCGCCGACGTCGGTATATCGGTCGATACCGCGGTGGATATTGCAAAAGAGTCTGCCGATATCGTCCTCCTCGAAAAAGACCTCCAGGTCCTCAGCGACGGCGTCATGGAGGGGCGCAGGACGTTTGGGAACACGATGAAATACCTCATGATGGGGACGAGCTCGAACTTCGGCAATATGTTCAGCGTTGCGGGAGCGTCGCTGTTCCTTCCTTTCCTGCCGATGCTCCCGATCCAGATCCTCCTCAACAACCTCCTCTACGACCTCTCCGAGTCGACGATCCCGACCGACCGGGTCGACGACGAATACATATCCCGCCCGAGGCGCTGGGATATCCATTTCATCAGGAACTTCATCGTCGTCTTCGGTCCCATCAGTTCGCTCTTCGACTTTCTCACGTTCGGCATCCTCCTGCTGGTCTTCCACGCGACGGCACCCCTCTTCCAAACGGCGTGGTTCATCGAGTCGATCGTCACCCAGACCCTGATCATCTTCATCATCAGGACGCGGATAACCCCGTTCTACCGGAGCAGGCCGAGCTGGCAGCTGGCCTTCAGCACCGCGGCGGTCGTGGCCGCCGCCCTCGTTGTGCCCTACATCCCCCTGGGGGCCGCCTTCGGCTTTGTCCCGCTGCCGCCGCACTACTACCTGGTCCTCGCCGGGCTGGTGGCGGGTTACCTGGCGGTGGTGGAGGTGGTGAAGGCCAGGTTCTTTGCCGGGCGGTTGTGAAGGGTCTTCTCTGCCTGCGAGGAGGTGGCTCGATCGCGCTTACCGACGCGGAAGGGGGTCGTCTCATCATCGGGGTCGACGGCAGCGGTAACACCGTTGGGACCGACGTGAAAGCGGCACATAAGATGGTTACGAGCGCCCTTTCACCGTTCGTCCCGCCAGGGCGGTCGGGCTCTCCAGGCCGGCGGTTGTCAGGCGGCTCAAAACCCTTGAGGGGCCCGGGCTGGCCCGGAAGGAGGGGGCGGGGGCTTGCGTCCGCTACGCGGCGGTCCGGTTATGTCTGTGGGTGCGGCTCCCGGGGGCGGGAGAACATGCCCGCCCTTTCAATCCGGGGATCAGGCGTCCGGTCAGGGAGCCCGAGGGGCGTGTGCCCGGCACCGTGCAAAGGCTCATATGGGATCAGGTAAGACAT
>JAGVUK010000132.1 GCA_019136335.1 Methanomicrobiales archaeon | reverse complement strand
TCGCTCTCCTCGCTCCCGAGGGAGGGCTGGGCGATGGGGATGTGCATGGATTATCGATCTCCGGATGCTGATGTCATGTTTCTTTCGCGCGGTTTCATATACGGGTTTTCATTTACATCACCGCCATCGACACTTGATGACGCACTTGATTATTCCAGAAGAGAGGAGCGTTACCGCGGAAGATGGGATGAAGGATCCCATCATCCTCTTCACGAACAACCAGGCTGAGCGGGACCTCCGCATGATGAAGCTGAAACTCAGGAGAGAGAAAGGAACCAGGAGCTTCTGCCGGGTTCGGGGATTCATATCAATGATCGAGGAGCATGGTCGCCAGATGTTCGGTAATGTCCTAGTTACCCATACTTAATGATTGTATGCAAAAATATGTTCCACGTGATCTTTTGGTCAATAAGGCCTTCAACCATCCCTGGCGTTGATTTTCCGTTCATTTCATTCATGAAATTCCAATAAAACTGAAATACTGCCAGTGCTGCTTCCAGTCGGCATTTCAGTTTTGAGAAACATTTTGTTTTTCGGACGAGGCGACCGACCCGTTCTCGGAAGATACCGTTTGAGTTTTCAATATCCGTCGTTTCGATCTCCGAGAGATCCGGTGATCCGATGATTACCCGTTTCAACTTCTCAACGACCTTACCTTTCTCCAGAACTTTTATGATCTGACCATAATTCACGCAAGGGGCCGCGTAAAGGTCGTTCAAGGTTTTTTCGTATTGATCATTCCCATCAGAGTAGATAGCAAGTTTCTCGTCAGGATAGGGTAACGCAATCCGTTCATAGAGTTGATCCATCATACGATCATAGGTCTCCTGGGTGTGTTTCCCGACTGCATAGGCAATGAGGAAATAGGTGCCTCTCTTTATACTCGTGTAGACCCATGCATCGCCTGCGAAATCTGGTTCTGAGCCGTCTTTGACAACGTGTTTTTCTTTTTTTTTACGAACGTCCAGAACTCATCACATTCAACCGGTGTCAACCCTAACTCCTGGATGAGGATGTCATTCATTTCGGTGGCATGTTCTGCAACGGCGGTCAGGAGGTTCCCAATTGTATCCCTGTGGTGACCGGTAATCCGCTCAATACTCCGAATACCGTTCTTTTCAACAAAATGTTTGCAAATCGTAATAATCTCAGTCTCGGGAAGATGTCTCCTGAAGAGGATAGTGCCTTTTGTTGCCATGAAGAACTTCTTGCAGTGCTTGCAATAGTAACGTTGCTGGGAGGTTCTTGCATCTTTCCCTCGTTTGATAATGTCTTTCCCTTCTTCCAGGCGATAATAGTGACAGGCAGGGTTTTGACAAACAACATCAATACGTCCACGCGGTCTGACCATTGAAATCACAAGGAATGATAGGACGTGATCCAATATAAAGTATGTTAATCTAGGACATTACCGAAAATTGTCTCCTACTGCCCCCCTTATCCTTTGTTGACGTGCCGAGACGGTTCCCTCCTGGAGATCAGTTATTTCTAGATTCTGCTTGAGTTTATTGAATGCCTGCTTGATAGTAGTCGCCAAAAAGCATCACTTCCATATTATAATGATTTTTAATTAAGAGGATGATTTATATAAAGATACCTGGAGCAAGGCGAAAGTAATCGTACCTCCTCACCCCCGCCCAGCACCCTCACAATCACCGCCACCACCCCGCCCACGACTCCGCCGGCCCCGGCGCTGATCGTGGAAACCCTCCGCTCCTCACCCACCTTCTCCGCCCGCCACCCCTCCAGCGCCCGGATCCGCGCCTCAAACTCTTCATCCTGCGCCTCCATGCGCTGCAGCATCTTACAGATCCACTTCACATCCCGGTTTGTCTCGTAGACGAGCTCCCGGGTGGTCTTCTCCTCGGTCATCCTGGTAACCCTCCTGGAAGACACTACGACGCAGAAGGGAAAAAGCCTGACCGTAAGGATTATATTCAAGAATCAGAGTCAAATCCAGGCCTTTTGATAAAGTCAGGCTAATCCTCCCCGGGTATACCCTATAAGTGTCTGTCACATTCCCGGGAAGCCTGGCAGGCTAGGAGAACCAACCATGGCAGACTTCGTGCAGAAGACCGTGAACAAATCGGCGGTCCGGGACCTCACCGTTCCGATCGCCACCGTAACGTCGTTTAACACCCTCATCCAGGCCGTCATCGACGACAACCCCTTCGGGTGCGTCGGGTATACCGACCGCAACGGTCAGCCCGTCGCCCCGGTCGTCCGGAACCGCGAGCACTACACCGCGAAGGTGAACTTCGTCAACGATGGCAAGAAGGTCGGGACCGTCTCCCTGCAGTCCCCCTCGATCACCGCGTTCGAGGCGAACGCCGCGGAGGCTCTCGCGAACGCGACCCTCGCAACCGCGATGGGCGGCGTTGCCGAGCGCGACTTCGGCGGCGAGTCCTACTACTGCCAGCTCACGTGCCACGACCCGTCCGGTGACGACTACTACGTCACCTTCACCCGGAAGACCGTCCGGATCTCGTCCTACCAGGACGACACGATCCGGACCACGGTCGAGACCTGGACCGATGCGGTGCCCGCCCTGGCGTGAAGCGGGGAATACCCCCCTTCACTTTCAGCCCGCGCACGGCCAGCCTTTAACAATCCCTTCTTCTCCAGTCTCTCCTATGAAACGCCTTCTCCGCTCCGACCAGACCCTCTTCAGAGATCCCGACGTCTTTGACTTCGCCTACATGCCCGACCACCTCCACCACCGCGACGCCAGGAACTCGCCTTCCTCCTCCTGGGCGCCGGCCCCCGGAAGGATCTTTTCCATGGCCCGGGAGGAGCCCGGGCAGGTCGCCTTGGCCTACATCAACTGCCACCACGACCACACTCAGCTCGCCGTCTACCGAAGCATCTTCGAGCAGGTCTGCGGCTGCCCGGCGCCGCTGGCCGATACCTCGATGAGGTCAAGTGGGGGATCGCCGCCGAGCAATCGAGTACCTCGCCCCCACTGGAGGCGTGGTCGAGATCCGGGCGCTCGCCGACGGCGCGACGGTCTCTCTGCACAACCCTATCAGGGAAGGATATTCACCGATGCAAAGACCCCCTGCATCTCCGGGGTGATGAGTGGATCCGGGAGCTCGGAGAGGGTTAACCCGGGAGCATGACGAAACCTATTTGAGGTAGCCACGATTATTATATCATATCCAGAGGTGGAGTGACAATGGCAAAACCAATCGAACTCGGGCTTACCCTTGAGGGCGAAGATGCCCGGCGTTTCCATGAGTACATGGAGAGGCCCACCTATACTGACGACGCGCGGAAACTGATCCGGTTTGCGGCGCACAGAGCGCAAAATCAGCGTCTGTGAAGATATGCCTCTCCCGGCACTCCGTTTTTTACCGCTTTCCAGGGACCTGGAGGTATCAGCCTTCAGGTGTGGTCATACCGATCTGGATGAGTTCTTGATCGAGGATTCGAGGGAATATCAGGAAGAACGACTGTCGGTAACGCATCTTGCGTATATCGACTCTGAACTGGTCGGATTTTTCACGCTCGTCACTGACTGCATCGATGTCAAACAGGTAGCCCCGGAGGATGGGAAACGAGGGTATCCTTACCGGAAATACCCGGCTCTCAAGATCGCCCGACTGGCAACCTCCTCAAAATATCAACGGACCGGTATCGGGTTTCTGATGCTCGGTGAGGTTCTGGCGCTCACGATGAATATATCAAAATATGTCGGGTGCAGGATCATCACCGTGGATTCAAAACAGGAATCCGTAGGGTTCTACGAGAAATTCGGGTTCAAACGAGCAACCCGGAGATCCACCGATCCGGTCCATATGTATATGGATTATCACAAACTGCTGGAGATGGAGCACCTGATAGTGTGAGCACTCGGCCGAACTCCGGATCCCTCTTGCAGATGACCCGGAGGAGGCTATCCGGCGGGCGTTGGGGAGGAGCCGGCAGGGTGGTGGCCCCAACACACTTCCTCCTCGTGGCAAGTGATCTCACCCGTCAACCAATCCCTTCCGTGGCGGGTAGCCTATGGCACTATAAGGGGGTCCGCTCGATCCAGAGCCCCCGGACATTCAACGCTGAATGGTGACCTGGCAGCAAGGTTGACGGAGATCGAATCTGCCCGGGGTGGAAAGGGTCTCCTCAGACCGGTAGAATAAGGGGAGAGCGGGGTGTTATTCCCTTAGTGCATGCCGGTTCTTATCGCCCCGGCCGATCCCCCGGTAGGCGAAGCCCTCGGCAATCCACGCATCCGGGTCCACGACGTTCCGGCCGTCCACGATCGCTGGGTGGGGAGACCCGCACAACCCCTTCACCTGCGCCGGCTCGAGCCCCCGGTACTCCTTGTGCCCGGCAAAGACCACCACCGCATCCGCGCCGGCAAGCACCCCTTCCAAATCCCGCGAGAGCCCCGGAGGCGCGTCCGGCGACGTCTTGGGGTCCACCCAGGGGTCGTGGACGGCGACCTCTGCGCCGGCAGCGATGGCCGCATCCCGGAACGGCTCCGCCGGCGTATTCCTCGCGTCGTCGGAGTCGTTGATGAACGCCCGAGCCTGAGAGCGCAATCCTGGAACCCGCGAGACTCTTCCCTACCTGTGCGAGCGCCGACTCCGTCAACCGCAGCATATGCTCGGGCATGAAGTCGTTGATGGCGCGGGCGAGGGTGTAGAGGGACTCCCGGCCGGCCGGAAAATCCAGATCCTTACCGAGCACCTGCACCCCCCGCTCCAGGTGGTAGGTGTCCTTCGTCAGGCAGTGACCGCCGACCCCGGCCCCCGGCCGGAGGATCGCCCGGGTGATCCCCTCGCCCTTCAGCGACGCCACCCGGCCCGGACAAGCGTAGACATTGATCCCCATCGCCTCAAAGGAGAGGGCGAGCTGGTTCACCGCCGCGATCTGGAGATCGCGGAAGGTGTTCTCGGCGGTCTTCGTCACCTCGGCCGCGGTCGCCGGTCATCGGGATGACCGTGCCGGCGGTGAGGACCGGCGCGTAGAGCTCCACGGCACGGGCCGTGGACACATCGTCGATCCCGCCGACGATCCGGTCGTGCTCCCGGATATTGCGGAGCAGCCGGCCGACCATCACCCGCTCGGGCGCGTGCGCGAGGGCAAAGTCCTTCCCGGCGACGAGCCCCGACTCCGCTTCGAGGATCTCGCGGGCCATCCCGGCGGTTTCGAGGATCTCGCGGGCCATCCCGGCGGTCGTGCCGGGGGTGATCGTCGACTCGAGCACCACGAGCGTCCCCGGCGTTAGATGCCGCCCGACATGCCGGAGCCCCTCGACGAGCGCCGAGAAGTCCGGGAGGAGGTCTTTCTTGTCGAGAAAAGGCGTCTGGATCGCGAGGGTCACCGCGTCGCACCCCGCGATCTTCGAGAAGTCCGCGGTGCAGGAGAACTTCCCGGCGCCGACGACCTTTCTCAGTAACTCTTCAAGCCCGGGCTCCTCGCCCTTGAGCGGCGACTCCCCGCGGTTGAGCATGGCGATCTTGTAACGGAGTCCCGCTGGAAGCCGTAGACGTGCTCGACTCCCGGCACGTCCGCAAAGAGCGCCGCCGCCGGGATGCCGACGTAGCCCATCCCGATGACGCCGATCCGCCGGATCGGGC
>JAGVUK010000182.1 GCA_019136335.1 Methanomicrobiales archaeon | reverse complement strand
GCGGGCTCCCCGGCCCGGATCCTCTGCACGCGCTCGGCGATGGACGGCAGGTAGTCTGGCCCGGAGCGGAGGAACCGGGGGATCGTCCGCGAGAGGCCGCCGTATCTCTTGCGGTGTGGGGCCGGCGCGGCCGATGTCCCGGCGCGGAGCCCGGAGAGGAGGTTCTGGAGAAGGGCGCCTGGGTCCCCGACCCGGTAGCAGCGTTTCATCGCTTCTGCGGCATACCGGTCGGCCACGAACTCCTCGTCGCACATGCAGCGGTGGTATGTCCGGTAGGCGAAGAAGACGGCCACGATGAGGAGAGCGGCAGAGGCTAGCCTTACAACGGGGAGACCCCCTGCCTGCAGGGACGCGAGGACTTCCGGCAGCAGCGAATCGCTGGCGGGGTGGTGGAGCAGCATGAGATACGGGAGGACGGGGAGGGCCGGGAGGGCGGAGAGGAGAGAGGAGCCTTTCCTGATGTGTCCTTCTTCGTGGAGCAGCACGAATCGCAGGGTGTCGTCGCTCGCCCCGGAGAGGTGTGTTTCGTAGAAGGCCCGCCGGTAGCGGATGCAGTTGAGCGCCGGGCAGCCTCGCACGGAGAGCGTGACGGGGCACTGCACCAGCCTTCTCTCGCGGCCGATCAGCCCCTTCCCCTGGAGCTCGCGGAATATCCGGTGGAGGCGGGATGTGTCGTCGGTCTCATCCATTCGAGACATATTATATTCAATATATTATATTAAATAATTCCATAACCCGCGGAGCTGTCCATTGCCGGTTTCATCTCATTTCCGGGGCAATCCCTGGCTGTGGAGCGTTCCGGGCCGCCGGGAGCGGGGTGCCGCACCCGGCCGGCGATGGCGGTCTCTCCCGGACCGGGATGCCGCAGGCCCCCGGCTCCTGTTCGGAACGGCGCCGGATTGGGAACCTATGCAATGTCCGTTTTTTTCATAACGTTTTAATAATAGCAGCCAAAATGGTGAATGAGTAGAGTGGAGGTGAATCTGCAGCACCGGGGGTTTGTACGGCCCGCGCCGCGCGGGTACGGCATGCGATCCTCCGGTTCTCCAGGCGAATGTCCAGATATGTGGGTTTCCTGATACTTGCCCTTGCCGTCCTCACCGGGGCTGCCGGGTGCCTCTCCACAGCGTTTGGGGAGGTGACCTATAGCGGCGACGCCCTGCAGGTCCGCGTAGAGAACACCGACAGGCCCGTTGAGAACGCCGTGCTCCAGGTGACGATCATGGAGGTGGGCGCGCTTGAACAGCACGAGGTCCTCTCTGAAGCGCGGTACATCAACCTCGATGGGGGGGAGAACGAGTACACGGTCCCGGTCGACCTGCAGCCCGGTTCTTACAGGCTCTTCCTGACCATATTCGTCGACGGCGAGCGGAGGACATCCGTCATCCGCGACCTGGAGGTCGCACCCTGATCCCGGCGGGACTTGCCGCGGCGCGAGGGCTTGAGCCGGCGGACGCCGTCTTCTCCGGCGGCGATGTCTTCAACCCGTTCGCGTGCGCCTGGGAGCGCACGGACTTCGCGGTCAGGGACGGTTGCGTTGTCGGTCTCGGCGATTACGAGGGGAAGCGGGAGTACGACCTCGCGGGGACCTACGTTGTTCCCGGGCTGATCGACGCCCACGTCCACATCGAGAGCTCCCTTCTCGCGCCGGCGGAGTATGCCCGGCTCGTCCTTCGACACGGCACGACGACCGTGGTTGCCGACCCCCACGAGATAGCAAACGTCTGTGGAGCGCCCGGAATCGAGTATATGCTTGCCGAAGGGGCGCGGACGCCGCTCGACATCCTGGTGATGCTCCCCTCGTGTGTCCCGGCAACATCTCTCGACCTGGGCGGCGCCCGGCTTGCCGCCGCCGACCTCGCCCGGTTCCGGGGGCGGGAAGAGGTCATCGGGCTTGCCGAGGTGATGAACGTCCCCGGCGTCCTTGCCGGGGACGAGGATCTCCGGGCGAAGATGGACCTCTTTGAGGTTGTGGATGGCCACGCGCCGCTCCTCTCCGGGAAGGACTTAAACGCCTACATCTACGCGGGGGCGGGAAGCGATCACGAGTGCACGACGCTTGCGGAGGCACGGGAGAAACTCCTCCGGGGGATGTACATCATGATCCGGGAAGGCTCGACGGAGCAGAACCTCGAGGTTCTCCTGCCGCTCGTGGACGCCTGCACGGCGCCGCGGTGCTGTTTTGCAACCGACGACCGGCACGCCGACATGCTCGCCACAAAGGGGCATATCGACGACTGCATCAGGAAAGCGGTCGCGTGTGGGCTCCGGATCGAGCTGGCGCTCCGCATGGCGACGCTCTCCGCCGCCGACCGGTTCGGGCTCCATGACCGGGGCGCTCTCGCTCCCGGGAGGCTCGCCGACTTCTGCGTCGTCGACGACCCCGACCGGTTCCGCGTCCTGCGGACGTTCAAGCGCGGCGTCGAGGCGGTCGACGCCGGCTACCGCCCGCCAGCCTGTCCCGCGGCCCCCCTGCAGGCCCGCGTGCCGGAACCGCGTGAGATCCGGGTCGCCGGCCGGGGCGAGGCGCGGGTGATCGGGCTCGTGCCCGGTCAGATCGTGACCCGTGACCTGCGCTGCCCGGTGGACGCCGCCGGGGTCCCGGATATCAGCCGCGACATCCTCAAGGCGGTCGTCACCGACCGCTACCGGGGGGGAGGCTCCGGCGTTGGGCTCGTCCACGGTTTCGGGCTCCGGGAAGGGGCGATCGCCGGCTCGGTCTCCCACGACTCTCACAACATCGTCGCCGTCGGGGTTGCCGACACCGATATCGTCCGCGCCGTCGGCGAGGTGGTCCGGCTCGGGGGCGGGCTTGCGGTGGTCTTTGGGGACGAGGTGACCGCACTCCCCCTCGAGTGCGCCGGGCTGATGTCGGCCCTCCCCTACGAGGAGGTCGCGCGAAGCCTCGCGGCCCTCGAGGAGCACGCCCGGCGGCTCGG
>JAGVUK010000320.1 GCA_019136335.1 Methanomicrobiales archaeon | reverse complement strand
CGACCGGACCGATTTCTTCCTCCAGCAGTACGGGATGGTTGACCTCGACGGCGGGCTCCTGCGGGTCGATGAGACCGGCGGGGTTACCTGCTCCGCGTCGGCCCGCACCTACACCTACAACTACACTCCCGGTGAGATCTACGATATCGTGGTGGGGTGCGACTACCGGGACACTGCGGATGTATTCCTGCAGACGGCGGAGTTCCGGGCGGACGGCCCCGGCGGCCAGAAGTGTGAACGCCGCTTCTTTGATGTGCCGGTCCTCAACGACACCCGGCGAGGGGAGATCAGGTTCTGGCTGGAGCCGGAGGGGCCGGGCACCTACCACTGGACCATCTCCTGCAGCGAGGGGGACAGAAGGGGCGCGGAGACCGGGAGCCTCGTCCTCAGCTGATCCGGCTACCCGGGGGCCGGCCGGTACCCCTGCAGCAGCGACCCTTCGGTCATCAGGCCCTGCCCGGCCTCATAGCGTCGATCAGGCTCTTTGCGAGGCTTGCAATCCGGTTTCCGGCAACGTCCGGAGAACCCCCGGTCCCGTCCGGCGGCACATAGCGATCGGTCGCCAGGGGCTGGAATTTCGGGATGACGTCCCGCTCGTCGTAGACGACGTGCACGACCTTCTGCTCCCCGTCGATACCGACGGTCCCGGCCTGGGCGATGACGACCGACGTCGTGCCGTACCGGATCGTCCCGAGAATCACGTCGTCGCCGACCGTGAACGCGGCGGAACTCCCGGGCTCCCCGGCGACCGTCCCCTCAAAGCGCCATACATGAGGGAGGGAGGCGGCGAACGTCCCCGACTCGTTCTTCACAAAAGCCCGGGCGCCTTCGGCAACAGGGCCCGGCACCGGTTCAAGGTCGAGCATGAATTCTTGACCACGGAGGCGGAGCGTCACCGGGCTCCCCGAACCCGCGTCGGCGATGAACGCCCCCGGGTCGGCGGTCACGAGGTCGTAGTTCCGGAGAGGCGGGAGGTTTGTGAGGTTCACCTCGCCGGTCGACGGGACCGGGCTGAAGTACGCAGGATCGGTCACGACCACCTGCGCCGTAGGGCCGGACGGCAGGCCCGATATCGTCACAGATCCACGTTCGGGGAACGTCACGTTCTCCCCGAGCAGGATCATGCCAGGGTGCCTGGCCAGGTCTTCGGGGTCCGGGCGCACCGGTTCTTTCGTAACTATCGGTTTGTTGTACAAGGCAGCCGCACTTTGATGCTCTTCATCATCTCCCGAATCACCCCCCTGCATCAGCAAAGACGTATTCGACATACGGTTCAGGAGCACCGCCCCGGATCGCGGTTCCAGAGAACGCGTACACCGGCCGGACCAGATCCTGGACGATACCCATCGGCTCCATCCAGTAACCGATCGCGACATTCTCAATCGTGATCTGATCATACTCCCCACCCACGTGAGGGCGGACAGTCCTTGCTGCAAGGAGATCCTCATATGCCTCCCGGGGGGATCGGAGGCTGACATTCCCGTCCGGCGTCGCCTCACGCCAGGTCTTCACGAGCCCGACGACCTTGCCGCCGTCACCCAGGATCACCGCAAATTCATCGCCGTAGACCGGCAGCCCGTCAAGCGACCGGCCGAACCGGACCGCTTTCGTCACATCGTACGACACCTCCGGCTCGCTCCCGCCCGCCTTCCAGACCTCCTGCTTCTGGCCCGCCCCAACCGCCACGACCCGGGCGTCCGGCGACTGCATGCCGGTCTTTGCCAGGAACGCAAGCGCAATCTTCTCTGCCTCCGCATCCGTCGGGAGGTCCGGCTGCCGGGTCACCTCGGTCGGCAGTTCCAGGTCAGGGATGTGGTAGGCCACGGCGCCGGAATGTGCATACACCGATACCTGCTCCTCCGGGTCCTTCGAGGCATCGATGAGGAGGAACTCGCCGGTCTTTTTGTTCATTGCCCCCGGTTCTCCCGAGAGCCCGAACCGCTCCGCAACCTCCCGGACCTGCTCTTCTGTGATGGCGGCAGGGACGACCCGGTAGAGCGTGTACGAGTCCCGCACCTCCGGGAACTCAGCGGTGAGAGAGAACATAGTTTCGCCTGCGCCCGCCCCGGCGGGAAGAGGGATTTCCGGAGCCTGCCCCGGACCAAGAACCCATGCGCACCCGACTATGATCGCGAGAGCGAGACAGACGAGTGCACCAATCTTTCGTGACATTTTAAGACCATCCATTTACTCTCCCGGGAGATTTCGCTGCCCGGGGCAGGAGAGGGATACCTTCGCACACGGAATGCGTAGACCCTGTTGCCGCTTCCTGTGCCGAGCAGGGTGCGAGCGGCCTTGCACCATGAAGCGAATAACTCCGGAGCATAAGATTCTCCAGGGTAGCGGTGTGATCAGGGAGAATGGCCGGCCCGACCACCCCATAGTAAACAACGAAGTAATCGTCGTGTTTCGGGGACAGCGGCTTCTCAACAACGGTGAAATAACCAAAAGACGTTTCGTTATCGAATTTTGTTACGGCAACAGGACTAAAGATCGGTTCCCCCTGTGATAAATCAGGTTCTTTGGAGAGGAACAGCTCAGCGGAAGAGACATTCCCAGATGCTCGGAGGTGGCTGCAGAGGTCCATCTCAGCCTGTAAGAGGTCTGCCTTATCATCGAAGTACCAGTTGACGACCAGATACCGATCACCCGACACGGTGTCGGCATACATTGCATAGCTGCAGTGCCGTGAGAGGACCGGGAACAAGGATGGACACCCGTCTTCGATATCGCCGAGCAGGACAACATTCCCATCGATCGTTCTATTTACGGCGACAGAGCCGTTTTCCGCATACTCATACCGGGGCTGCGGGATATACCATTTCTGCAGGGCCTCAGGGGGAGGATATCCGGGACCGATGGCGAGGAGGTCAATGAGCAGGAGGATACCGAAAGCACCGATAGCGATCAGGAGGAGAATAAATGCGAATTTGCTGGTTCTGTCGGTTTTCAGGGATTTCATCTGGATCTACCACCATAAAGAGGGGGTCAGGGCCTCACCCAGGTCGCCATGGCACCCCACACCAGTTACCATAGACTACGTTATGGATCTGAGTATCCCATGTGTCATGTATGGGCACCCAGTCCTCCGTATAGTCGTGATAACCTACACAGGCAACGCTGTGATCACCATAAGGCCTATCTCCTCCTATAGGCATGCCGCCGCCCCACAGGCTGAGAACAAAAGGCCTCTGTGCATCCACCTCGCCCTTTACCTCATCAAACGTCATCCAGGCATCGTCGCTTGAATCCATTGAAGAATCACACATCTAAGTGCACAGAACGCCTACGTTTCCTTTGCCTCCGGGCATGCGGGGCGCGTCATCCGGGCGTCAGACCAGGGGGTGAGCAGCCCCCGCACACGAGCGGGCACCGCACGCGGCATCCAATCCAATTCTGGGTCGTTAGAACATATAAAATCAGCAGCCATCGTTCGGTTTTTTCCGAATTCATCTTAAACCTTCTCATTGTGGGGCGATCGCACGGCAGTGTGCCCCCGTCCCCGCCGGGGGATGTGCCCGAAAGGATGCACTCACCCGATCTCCGGAGAATCGGTTCGGAACAGAAAAACCCAAACCTTTTCTTCGCTGAGGGGGAGGATGATACCTCCCGGGATTTTCCCGCAGTCGGCCTCTAAGGCCGGATAATAGCTGGATAGGGTGGCCCGAGGCCAGGCGGTGACGCCCAGACTGATGTCGTGGTTCAGTTCACTCCCTCCGACTTGCCTCCCCCGTGGAAAGAGGCGATGCATATCGAGCACGGGCGACGGGGACTCCCCTTCAGGGCCATGTCGTCAGGACCACGTAGTACGCACCCTCGTACTCCATGAGCGGGTACAGCCCCCTCTCCCCCTGGGGACCGTAGGCATCGTGGAGCGCCTTGCTCTCCCGGTACGAGACCTTAGTTCCCCCGATGACACGCTGGTCCCGGTAGCCCCACTCCCACGCCGACGGGTTGCGCTCGCCGCCCCGGATGACTGCGTCGAGCGCCGGATGCCGTTCGAAGTCCTGCTCGGTCAGGGGAACGACCATGCTCTCTCCCGGCTCCGCTCTCTCCATGACGTAGAGCATCGGCTGCCCGCCTGAACTCTCGTAAGCATAGACGATGAGGGCGTCGGCGAGCATGAAGCCGAGGACGACGGCGACGGCGACGGCAAGACCGCAGGCGAGAACGATTCCTGCCGTTTTGAGCTGGTTCCTTGATTTCGGATTCTTATCTTCTTCCATTCCGATAGCACCTGTTTTGACCCGGTCTTAGGGTATCAGGGTGAGAAAGTAGTAATACGCACCCTCGTATTCGAGGTACGGTTGGCTTCTCGCCTCGACATCGGGACCGAACGACTCGATAAGTACTCCCCGTTCCACATACGTCACCGGAGCACTCCCGATCGTTCGCTTGTCGAGGACACCGTACGGTGTGTCCCCCTGATACCAGCTCCCGGGATCGCGGTTGTCGCCCCGGATCGCAGAGTCGAGCGCCGGGTTCTGCTCGAAGTCTTTCTCGGTCAGGTGGATGATCGATGCATTCTCCGGCCGTTCTCCCCTGACCTCCCAGACGTTCAATCTCGGGGATCCACCGCTTGCTTCGAGCCAGGTGAAGAGAGCAGTGCACGTGAGCACGACCGTCGCAACGAGGAGGATGACGCCGATGAACGCAAGAACCGCCACGATGATCAAACGTCTGTTGACTTTCGACTTCATGATCTCCTCTATGCTTTTCACCCAATCTCGCTGAAATAGGATCGTCCTATTTCCATTCACCTTTGTTGATGTATTCTGCTCCCGATTCCTGTACCGCCCAAAATCATAGGGTCGCCGGGGTCCCGGGGCGGCATCCCGCTTATAGCGCAGGCGTGTTCGCCATCGTCACCAGGGGTTTCCCGTCACCGGAAGAGAGTTCCAGCGTGCCGTTCCAGACCCAATACGTTCTCGCTTCTCCGAACATCGACTCGATCATCTCCCGTGATTCGCTCGCCTTTCCGGGATCATCATCTTCCGCAATAAGCATGGCGACGGGGCCGAATGATATCGATGAGTCGTCTGCATCGTACTGCGCAAATAACTGAATTCCGTGGATGATTCCGGTGATCATACCGTCCGGCATAAACAGTATCAGGTCGTACGTCCCCTCCGGTGTCAGGAGGCCGGGTCCATCCGCCGCCCGGTGCTGTTGCAGATACCAATCGACCGAGACCAGTGAAGGGGGCATCCGGGTAAACGACATGATGGAGTGACCGTTCTCGTTCATGATGTCGAGTTGAGCCCCGATTATCCGGTAACCGTGCGCCTGTTTCAGGAGCGAGGAGTACCATTCGGGCAGTTCGACCCATCCCTCCGCCGGCCCGAACCGAATGGTATCCCCGGACGCTTCATATGTCCCGCAGTAATCGGTGCCCGCGGCGGTCCCCCGGAACTGGCTTTCACCCAGAAACTGCAATGAAATCTGGTCGGTACCGGGGTCCTGAACGGCCCCTCCCGTATCGTTCCGCGGGGACCAAAGATACCACGCTTTTCCTTGGAGCGGTTGTGTCTGACTGGTGAAGGAGAGGATCTCCCTTCCGGATGCATCGAACAACCGGAGGCAGTCTCCGTCTATTGTGTAGGCTCTCGTTTTCTGGAGCAGTGTGAAGAACGCTTTCTCTTGGTCGAGCACCTCAGGGGTCGAGGTCATCTTTGTCGATTCTATGTCGTGGATCCTGAGCGTGCTGCCGGAGAGGTCATGGCCGCCGAAGAAGATGTTGCACCCGGAGGTGCCGCTGACCCGCCCGGCGTCGGTGAACGCGATGATTGGGTCCGTTTTCTCGATGACGGGGACCTCTCCTTCCTCCGTCCAATAGGAGGTAAGATGCCATGACCGCCCGGATAGCGGGGATTGATTATCATTCGCCAGCAACGATGGGTTTCCGTCCGGCGGCAATCGAGTATCGTCCCGGGCCCCTGCAGAGTGCGTGAAAACGAGAACTCCCAGGCAGACGACGAATACGAGCAGTCCGGCGAGAGCGACCCTCACGGCCCGCCGGGAGTTCTTTCGCATGGGTTCGCCCGTCAAAGATAAAGCCCCCCGGGAGTGACATGATATTCGGCCGGGATCGGGATGAACCCGGATGCTGTGCCTGGCACGGTCGCATTCACCGTCGTCGTCCAGACGTTCTCCTTTATCAGGTGTTTCATGCCTCCGCCTCCCTGGTACCTGAGGTTGAACGTGATCGGGGTGGCGTTCTCCGGCGGCGGGATGAAGCCGTCGAGGAAGACGACCGTGGTGTAGGTCCCGCCCGATGACCGGCTGAATTCTTCGACGCTCACATTTTCAGGGGTCGCAAGCACGGGCACGAGCAGCCGGGGTTCTTCTTTCTTCTCGAACTCACCAGACGATACGGAGATACCGGGCGCGTAGTCGCCCGTCGTCGTGAACGCAAGCATCTTCCCACACGGTGTCTCCCGGACCGCCGTCTGCCATCCGAAGGCCTGATAACGACTAGTAAGCACCTCCTCCGACATCGCCGGAACACCATCCACATTCGCCGGGATCGGGACCATGACCGTGGCGGTGCCGTTCACGGCAAGACTGGATAGGCCGGTGATCTCGATCGCGTAGGAGTTATTCGGTGAGATGATCTCGACGAACCCAACAGCAAGGAAGATGAGGAAGATCATCAGGGCGAGGATGCAGACCGCGGCGAGCCCGATCAGTATAGCTTTCCGGATTTTCTTACGTTGCTCGTTCATCATTTCACCAAAAAAGGTTTTGGTTAGTGTGTCGCGTACTCGACGAGACCCATGTTATACTTGAGACCCTCTTTCAAGAGATCTTTGGTTGTCGACTTGACCCAGTCATCTTCTCCCCACCCAAAAGGAATAGTCACAATCTTCAATTGAAGTCCAGAATACCTTGCTGAAGAGTAGGATGCTAGAGATCGCGCACTCGAAGCGGGGTCAGATATTACGACCCAGGTATTAGGGGCCGACACAAGAGCCGCTTTAAACCCATACTCAGGATCGGTGAACTTTTCCTGCACGTATCCCTCATAAAGGGTATGCGTCGCCAGCTGTGCCGGATCGGCTACACCCTGAGTATGCCACGGCATGGACAGATCGCTCATATAATGCATCGACCAGGATAGGCACCGCCAGGCAGACTCACTATAGGGGTTCGACCTCATCTGGGTCCTCGCTTCATTTGCGTAATAACTGCATTTATCCGGGGCGTTGCTGAAGAATGGGGCACCGTCCAGATAGTGCTCGACCATCTGCTCAAGACCCCAGGTATCTGGGTCTCTCGAGTTTGCATCCAATATTTTTGTCTGTGAATATCCCCAGCCCCTCTTTTGCCCGGCAATCCCAGCAAGGGCATTGTGAACCCCGTCAGGATTCTCACCAATTGCACCACCCCACATGGGGCTTATCTGACGAGAAGTGTCCGGACAATAGTAGGTAAACACACTGGCGATTACCGATGCCAGTAGTTCCCGCTTTTCTGTCTCTTCCAGCGCTGACGTTCCATCCCAGATCTTCTTCAGTTCTGCGGTGGTCTCCTCAAATTTGCTCTCTGAGTATGTCTCCTCTAACGCTTTGAGCACTATCGTTTGCTCATCGGGGGATAGGTGCGCGTAATGATCAAGCGCCGCCTCATCTTGCAGAAATGAACGCTCAAGAGTAACCTCCCCTGCGCTCGCTGTCGATATAAGTGCTACACAAAGCAGCACTCCCAAGAGGATGGATATTCTTCCAATCCTGCGTAGTTCATTCATGATTGTTCTCCTCGATTCCTTCCAGGAGGCAGAAGAGGCACACATTTTAAGTACACGGAATGCGTACATTCCCTTTGCCTCCGGGCATGCGGGGCTCTATCATCCGGGCGTCAACCGTGGATGGAGGGACCCCCGCGCACACTCGGGCGCCGCACGCGGCACCCACCCGGTACGCTTTTAGGTCATTAGAACATATAAAACCCGCAGCAATCCGTCGGATTTTTCCGAACAATACAAAAATGTTTCTATAGGATGACCATCCACAGATTGGCTACCTACCCAGCGGGTGTATTCCGGACGAGTCCGCTTCGTAAGGGACTATACGTGCAAAACCAGGCTTTCCGTGAGCCGTGCTGCACGTCGACGGCAGCACCACCGCCACGGGATCGGATCGCCCTCACCATCCGGGACCGGATCGCAAAGTTTAAGGTTTATTCGGTCAGAACCGAATGACGACATCGGGTTTTATAAGATTTCCCCTCGAATTCGGGTTTAGTTCCGGGTGCGAGAACGCCCGGGCGCACCTTGAGGGATACTTATGAAACAATGGTTATTCATGCTGGCAGCACTCTTCCTGCTCGCGGCTCTGCCTGCTGTCGTCAGCGCCGCACCACCCGCGCACAACTATGACTGTTCGGATACGACGCCGACGGCCTACGACGCACAGGTGGATCAGGCTGTGATGGGCTACACCAGTTCGTCGTCCACGAATGCACACGCATCGACGGCCTACAGTACGTTCAGGTCGGATGCTATATTCTTCTTCAATGGCCACGGCCTCTACTACGACGAATCGCATAAAGGCGGTGGAATAAAGTTTTCCTCGGAGTCCTGGATCCTTGCCGGGACCGACATCGATGGACGCTATCCAGGAACCGACCCATACTACATCCGGGATTACGAGACCGATATCAGGGATGTCCTGCTCGCGGTCTATCTTGCCTGCTATTCGTCGCATTACAACCCCTATAACGGCGATCTCGTTTGGGAGACTGTCACAAACAAAAATGCGGACATCTGCATAGGGTTCGACGGCGAAGTCGAGATCGAAAATGGAAAGTGCTGGTCCGAGAACTTCTGGGACCGGGTGAGAAACGGGGAGACTGTTGCAAGCGCCACAAGCAACGCAAAGGACGACTGTTACTGGCAGTGGCCGATCGGCTACTGGGGAGTGGACACCTACGAGATCTCCGGCAATTACAACAGTTATCTCACTCCCGCTCGCTACGGAGTCTATTAATGGAGTGATTCAATCATGAAATGGATACCTATTACTGCAATCGTATGCATTATCATTGCGGTCTCGATCACGTCAGTTGCCGGCGCTGGAACCCTGATTGGGGTGGATACTGCGAAGGAAAACGCACAGGACTTTCTCAACGCACCCGATGCAACCGTCCAGTACCAGAAGACCGAGCGCCTGAATCAGGGAGAGTACTACGTCTTTGGCACCGGAGACGGACAGGTTTACGTCAACGCCCGGACCGGGGTGATCGAACGTGCCACGTTCAACTCCGCACGGGAGGATTCCCGCGATATCCGGCTGGATCGGGCCGCAGCCGAAGCAACGGCAAGGGCCTACGCCGAAGAGAAGTACGGCGGTTTTGTGGAGAAGCGCATGCGGCTTATCGAGCCGAACCTGGTCTCTCACGGCGATGCAGGCAGCGAGTATTCGTATATCTGGAGAGAAGAGATCGACGGTGTCCTCACGCCGAACACGGTCGTCGTGAACTTGAACCCGAGCACCGGTGAGGTCATCTCGTACATCGGGATCCAGCGGGAGATCACATGTCCACTTGAGCCGAAACTCTCCCGGGACGAGGCGCTGAAGGTCGCGGCCGGGCAGTTCCCGGGAATCCGGGTGACCGATGCAACGGCCAACCTCACCGTCGAGTACACCCAACCGGGGGTACAGACACTGACGTGGGTGGTGACGATGAGAGGCGAGCCGGAGGACAACGTCCTCCAGGGAGGGCTCATCGTCATCGACGCACAGACAGGAGAAGTGCTGATGGTGAGTCCATACCTCTAAATCACCTCTTTTCCTAACGTGATACAATGCACTCGAAGACGTGGATATGGGTTGGCCTTGGCGCCGTTCTCGTTCTTGCCGCGGCGAACCTTGCCATACTTGCCGCATTCCCGGCGGGACAGCAGCACGTGCAGGAACCGGTCAAGATGGTGGACTGGATAGTGGTGAGCGCCCCGGGGCTTGAGTATCGCAGCGGCTCCGGCGAGATGAGCCCGGTTATTGTGTATGACGGAAAGAACGATTCCTGGCTGCTGCAGAATGACACCGTCCGGAGCCGGACACTCGATCTCGGGGACTTCAACGGTGTCGACCCATCGAGCCCGAAAGGGACCCGGTATACCCCCGATATCGCGATCAAGGGCGATACGATCAGTATCGACTTTCTGATCGAGAATCGTGCAAGGGAAGACTGTGCCGGCGCCAACCTCACCCTGACGACCGTAGTCGAAAGACCGAATCCCGTTACAGGATCGCCGTATGGGGAACTCGTCTCCTCCAGCACCCCGATCACGGTGCCCATCGGCGATCTTGCCGCCGGCGAATGGTGCGAAGTGCGGGTGACGGCGGATCTCCCAAGACCCGGGCCGGAGGAGATCCTCTCCCTGACGATCGGTCTTGCCGCCCCGTACACCATCACGACTCCGAACGGCACGCCGGTCGACTTCGACTTTCGGCGGGTGACCGTCACCGTACTGGGCTCCAACACCTCCTGGAAAGAGGAGATCGAACCCGGCTCTACCCTGGACCCCGACTACAACAGGGCCCGCCTTCCCGGGGGATCTGCAGTGTTTATCGTGCAGGGCACGAACGCACTCCCACCCGTCACGCTACCGACGATGACTGCAGGATAATTTCAGAACGAATCTTATCCATCCGACCGGTCCGAAGCCTCGTTTCATCCGGGAAGAACCCACGACCGGTGTCAGGAAGGCGGCGGTGAGGAGCCCGCGGCAACCGAAGAAGTTGCTCGGGAAGTATGAGGACGTTACGAGCCCATCATATATGGATGAGGCATGACGGGATGGGCTCTACCCCAAGACCGTTTCGGAACGCTTTTCACCCCCGACGGAAGAGTACCTGATTGTTTCAGGTCAGACTATGGAAGACGTCACGCTCGACCGGGACGACATCGTCGCTCTCGCCTCCGACGCCCGGGTCGCCATCCTCAAAACACTTGATTCCCGGCCCATGACGGTGAGCGAACTCGCCGACGGGTTCGGCCTTGCCAGGTCGACCGTCCATCAGCACCTCACCGTCCTCACCGATGCAGATCTCGTGACCCACGAGAGCACCCGGAAATGGCGGGAGTACACCCTGACGAAGAGAGCCAGGCGGCTCCTTCATCCCGGAAAGGACCACCGGATCATCTTCCTCCTCAGCACGTCTCTCGCTGCCATGACGGTCGGGGTGCTCTGCGTGACCTCATACCTCCGCGGTTTCGCCGTCCAGGGGGGAAGCATCGTCCGGGAGCCCCTTCTCCTCTACGCGGGCGAGGCGCTCCTCGGTGTGACGCTCGTGCTCTGGTGCCTTGCCTTGTGGCGCGGATCCTCTGTCGGAGAGTGACTACCCGCCACCAAACAACCCCCGGAACTGCTCCGCAAGGTCCATCGCCGCCGCCACCTCCGGCTCGACCCAGGCGTAGTCCTCGTGCTCCGGGCTGAGGCTGACCTCGGTCCTGTCGGCATCGCAGGCCATGATCAGGTAGGCGATCCTCTTCGTCGGGAGGTCGAGTTCCCCGGCGCCCGCGACGTGCCGGAGGGTGACCCGCATCCCGGTCTCTTCCCGGGCCTCCCGCCGGAGGGCGCGGTCGAAGGTTTCCCCGGGATCGAGCGTCCCCCCGGGGAGATCCCACTTCTCCGGGTTGATAGGGTCGTCGGCGGCACGCTTCAGGAGGAGGACCCTCCCTGCGCCGTCCCGGATGAGCGCCGAGACGGCGAGGTAGAACGGTTTTTCCGGCATACGGCAAGATAGATCCCTACCGACAGAAAAACCTCCCCCACGACAGAACCGTAAAGAGTCATCAGAACCCACCTTGATGGGTCACGAGGGAGCGCCTCCATTCATGACAGGTATGGTTACGGACTTTCTGGTCGTCGCCGACCAGATCTTCATTCTGGTGCTGCTGATCGCCGCCGGCTACGTCGCCGTCTCCACAAAGATCCTGGACCCCCGGGCCACCCGGGGGCTCTCCGGGCTCCTCATCAACATCACCATCCCGGCGCTGATCATCGCCTCCATGCAGGTGCCCTTCACCCCCGCACGCCTCGCCGGCGCCGAGACCCTGGTCCTCGCGGCCGGAGCGCTCTTTGCCATATCGTTCGCCATCGCCTGGGCGGTCTCGAAGGCCATGCGGGTCCCGGCCGCTGAGGAAGGGGTCCTTCAGTTCGCGATCGTCTTCGGGAACGTCGGGTTCATGGGGTTTCCGGTCTCTCTGGCGCTTTTTGGAGAGGAATCGCTCTTTTACGTCGCGATCTTCAACCTCGTCTTCAACGTCCTCGTCTTCTCGGTCGGTATCGCTATGCTCACCGAGGGGAGGGGGGAGGGGTTTAATCCGAGATTGCTCATAAATCCCGGAATCGCGGCTTCCATCATCGGGCTCGCCCTCTTCCTCGGATCGATCGAGATCCCGGGCCCCTTCATCGACTCGATCGATCTGCTCGGCAACGTGACGACGCCGCTTGCGATGATCGTCGTCGGGGCGATGCTTGCAACCTTCCCGGCCCGGGAGATGGTCGGGAACTGGCGGATCTGGGCCGCGAGCGCCATCCTCCTCCTCGCCATCCCGGCGGCTTACTGCTATATCCTCGCCCCGATCGTTCCCGACCCGTTCATCAACGGGATCATGATCACGATGGCCGCGATGCCCGCCGCTGCAAACACCGTCATCTTCGCGGAGCAGTACGGTGCCGACTCACGACTCGCATCGCAGATCGTCTTCGTCTCGACGATCGGTTCGCTCGTTACGATTCCGCTCATCGCGACGGTGCTGCTGTAGGGCGCCGGGCATCTCATCCTGCGGGTTCCAAAAGAGGGGAGTCGCAGCCATGGAGGTTTTCGCAAACTGGATATATTTTCAAGGCGCTTGCGCAAACGTTATGGTAAACCACTCCAATCGACCATATAAGCGGGTACAGGCGCGCAATCGTCGCCGGCAAAAGGGAGTTTATTGGGAGCAGCAGGATTATGAGACCAAAGCTGAGACGGATCGAGGGGGAGCGAAAGACATTCATCGGAATGTTTGTGCGATTCGGGAAGAAAGATCGCTACCGACCAAAGAGGGTCGGGGATGAGTGGGTTACCTATGGCGTGACGGTGCTGCTCACCGATATCCGGGACAGCGCCGGCAACCCGATCACCGATCATCTCTGGTTCAACTATACGAAGGGATTCGAGAGTCTCGGTGATCTGCAGGAAGGGGATGCGATCAGGTTCGATGCCAGGGTCAGGCCCTATATCAAGGGCTATGTCAACCAGAGAGCATATATCGACGAGCGGGAGGTCGACTACAAACTGGCCTACCCGACAAAGGTTGCCCGGGCCAGGTAAGGCGCCGGCGGGAAAGGTTGTCCCGGTTCCCCCTCTCCCTGCGCAGGCTGTACCTGCAAGATCAACTCTCAACCGGAGCTGGTCGTCGCGAACACGGGAGTAGTATCGCCGGATCTCCCCAGGTGATGGAATCAACCCCTACAGGAACGCAAGACCCCCTGCAATAACCTGATAATCAGCTTGAATCGGAATAAAACCGGACTTTGTACCCATAACGGCCGTATTCACCGTTGTCAGCCAGGTATTCTCTCTCATCAAGCGTTCCGTGCCTCCCACCCCCCGGTACTCGAAGCTGAACGTGATCGGGGTTGCGTCCTCAGGCGATGGGACGAAACCGCTGAGGAATACGGCCGTGGTGTAGGCACCGCCTGAGACTTGGATGAACTCGGTGACACTCACATTATCGGGTGTCGCAAGCACAGGTGCGAGCAGCCGCGGCTCTCTCTTCATCTCCCATGCAGTCTGGTTGATGGGCCGCTGGTACAGGGGCAATCGCCGCAGCTCGTCTTCCGTCTGCAGCACCTCAAACGATATTGAAATATCGGGCGCGTACCCTTCCGTCGCCGTGAATGCGAGCATCTTCCCGTAGGGTGTCCCCCGGATCTCTGCCTGCCACCCGGTAACCTGGGCGCCGGAGAACACCTCTTCCGGGATCACCGGTTCACCCGTTGTGTTCACCGGAACCGGGACCATGACCGTGGCGGTGCCGTTCGCGGCAGGATCGGGAAGGCCGGTGATCTCGATCGTGTAGAAGTTACCCGGCAGAACAGATTCGGTAAACGCGGAAAGGAGGGACAGGACGATGATCAAGCTGAACATGGCAGCAAACGCCTTGAAAATAAAGTCAGCCTTCATGCAGACCTCGCTTTGGGCATCGAACTCGGGGATGAACCGTGCATTCCCGGATGCCGATATCTACGGGTGAGAGAACAACGTTCAACGGTGAGCTTTTCTGCGGCGCGTATCTACACATCAGGCATCCCTTACCGGTTCTGAGCAACGCCCGCAAGCCGAAGGCGGGAGCCGGGCGGAAGGGTATCCCTACCACGCCGCCGGTTATACCCCGCTGTTCCGCCCCGTGATATCGCTCGCAACCAGGATCAGCGCCACGAGTGCGACGATGACGACCATCACGACCCATTGATAGGTTATCGCCGCATACAGGCCGGCCGCGATGCCGATGACCAGCAACGCGACGAGATATTTGCGCTCCATGTATACAACGACCTGGACGTTTCGAGATATATGTCTTCTGTCACGTTTCTTTACGCGTCCGGGAGTTGTGACCGGAAACGGCGTGCCGTGCGGCACCCTGATGGTCACACCCGTGCGGATCTTCTCGATTCCCCACGAAAGAGGATTTTTGTGACTAAATCAACCCGAAAACAGTTACGTAAGTCCTATCAGCAGTGACGACGGTACTATCACTGTTGGGACTGCACCTGCCGGTCCGGGAGCCCAAGAATGAAAAAAATTCCGCTCATCGTCTGGGTAATCCTCATCTGCCTCGTCCTCGTGCACTACTTCTACACGCCTGACATGCCCGAGATCGTCACGGGAGGGATGAGGATCGACCTGGCCCCCTGGGAGCGTCAGCCCGATCTCGTGCACCTCTGGGATGCCCTTGTATGTGAGCAGGGTTTCGCGAACGAGTCGGCCATACTCGTTCAGCTGAACCAGTTCGTCGATAAGGACGGGGTGGTGCAGTGCACCCAGGCGTACTACACCGGGGACGTGAACGGAGAGCGGCATTTTTATAAGGTATATGTTTATCCAGGTGGCAACGTCCTCTACAAAGACCAGATACTCGAGTTCCCCCTAGAGGGAGCGCACCCCCTCGCCGTCCTCCGCGAAGCGACCCTGATCGATTTTGCCGACCTCACCCGGGGAGAATGCAATATAACGCTTCAGACACTAAAACACGAGATTGAGAGGGAATACAACGAAACCCACGGCGACCTTTATGTCCTCTCGGAAGGCTTGCTCCGTCCCCTGAAGGAGGCGGCGTTCCCGGATGGTGCCTGCTGGTACACGATTGAGATCGTCCCGGAGGTTCCGCAGCCGGAAGGGAGTTCGACCGTGGGGGGTGTACCGGATCGTCTCATCCTCTTCACCGAACAGGATATTGCCCTGGCCGAGACTGTTGTCTATGCGTGACGTGGAGATATTGCCTGATTGCGGATGTCATATAGGGTTCGCAGGACGATCCGGAAAAAAATGCCGGAGGATGAAATCAGAGTCTCAGGTCGGCATCAGATCCCGGTACCTGAAACTTCTCTCCCGGCGCTCGCGAGATGTCACGACTTTTGTGCCATTATATGCTCCTTCACATCCGGGCAGAGGTAGTATCGCACATTCCGCCCGTCCCTCTCGCTTTTGACGATACCTTCCCGGATCAACGATCTCATGTGCCAGGTGACGTTCGGACCCGATATGATGAGCCGGGATGCGATATCCTTCCTCGCAATTCCCGGGTGCTGCAGAACAAGATTTATTATTCGGATCTTCGGATGCTCGTTAAGGTATCCGGCCAATATCTTCTCCAGGTCGGAACAGGTGCCCACACCAACGTAGTACCTCATTCCCCCACTATTCTGCTCGGCAGTGACCCTTCCCATCCGGCACAGTATCCCCACATGATACCGGAGGGTCCCGATATTCATCCCCAGCATTTGAGACAGGTTCCGCATGCTAGTTCCCGGATTCTTCCAGATACACGTACATACTGCATTTCGATTTTCGTTGTCCAGGATA
>JAGVUK010000304.1 GCA_019136335.1 Methanomicrobiales archaeon | reverse complement strand
GGTTAACTATTCAGCTACCGGTGATGACACAAACAGGACTATCAGGACCAACGCCGGCGGTACTGCGACTGTTCAGTTCAACACCAGCCAGAACACCGGCGAATGGCGGTTCACGATCCGCGCAGAGAACCCGTTTGCCCCCGGGATCTACGATGAGGCCAGGGTACAGGTCGAGAAGGGTGCTGTCACCATCATCGCATCCGGCACCGGTACCTACTACATCGGCGAGGTGATCACTCTCTCCGGTACCAGTACTGAGAGTGACAGAGTCTATCTCTTCATGACCGGTCCGAACCTCAATGCCAACGGTGTCACCCTGACCACGCTGGAGGGGATAGAAACCTCAAATCCTGCGTCCTTCAAGGACACTGCAGGTGTTAATGCTGACGACACCTGGTCCTTCAGGTGGAACACCGCCAAATTGGCAGAGAGCGGGAAATATCTCGATGCCGGCGGCTACACGATCTACGCCGTCTCGGCCCCCGCGAACAAGGCTGATTTCTCCGGCGTCAGCTACGCCACGGCCTCCATCAACCTCCGATCCGGGTTCATCACCGCGACCGCGAGCGGCGCCACCCTGGCAAAGGGGGACGCCCTGACGATTTCCGGGACCGCAACGGGCAACCCGTCCAACGTCTGCATCTGGATCTTTGGTAAGAACTACTCCAGGCTCCAGCAACCGGTCCCCCTCTGGCCTGATGGCGGGTTCGAGTACAGGATTGCGCCCCGGGATACTGCAGACCTGCCTTCCGGTCAGTTCTTCGTCGTCGTCCAGCACCCGATGAACAATGTGTTCGACGTCTGGGCCTCCGGGACCATGCTTATGGGCAACGGCATAACGCCGGTCGACCTCGCTCGCCTGCAGGCCTCCGAGGCGGCGAACGCGTTGATCACCGCCCTCGACGCCCTGGATATCGATGATATCTATGCAAAACTCACCGTCGTCGTCGAGGAGCCCCAGATCTTCATCGACCCGATCGTCAACCAGACCGCGGGCAGTGCGTTTGCGATATCCGGCACCACGAACCTTGCGGCCGGCGACACGCTGAACGTTGAGGTGACCTCCGCTGCGTTCCAGCCCGGCACGACCCCTGACCTCACCAGCGTTGCCGGAACCACCGTCGTCCAAAAGGGTGAAGATCTCAACACCTGGTCCTTCGAGGTCGACGCGACTGGCTTCGAGCCCGACCGCTACATCGTCAGGGCTGAGTCCATCGAGACCGCTACAACCGCGACCGCGACCTTCTATGTTACCGAAGGTCACGAACCTCCACCTTCCGGCCCGGCGCTCACCCTCCACCCCGGCTGGAACTTCATATCGGTCCCCCGGCTGCTCGCTGCCGGAAACGACACCGCGGCGATTTTTGCCGGCGTCAGGACCGACAATCGCTCGATATTCCGCTACGATACCGCCGCGGGTGACTGGGTGGCGCTCGACAAAGATGACCGGATCGCTCCCCTCGAAGGGTTCTGGATCTACTCGGTCGGACCCGCGACGGTCCCCCTGAACTTCTCGACCACCCTCCCAGTCTCGCCGACCGAACGCGCTCTCTCCACGGGCTGGAACGCCATCGGGACCACGTCGGGCGCGGTACCTCCCACGGCAAGGGATGCCCTCCTCTCGGTCAGCGGGCAGTGGACGACCCTGATCGGGTTTGATGCCAGGACCCAGGCCTTTGAGACCGGGATCGTGAACGGCGGGAAAGATGCGTATGCCGACAGCCGCCAGGTCTACCCCGGCAGGGGCTACTGGCTCTCCATGACGGGACCTGGCACCCTCTATGCCATAGGGGCGTGATACACCATGATACGTACTACCTGTGCTCTCATCCTCATGCTTGCCCTTGCGGGAACAGCATCAGCCATCCCCCTCCTCCCTGCGGAGTTCTCGGGCACGGTCACGATCGACGGGAACCCCGCGCCGGTTGGGACCGTCATCACCGCCCGGATCGGCGACCGCGACTGTGGGTCGCTCACGCTCACTACTGCTGGGGTCTATGGCGGGGATGCCACGTTTGATAAACGATTGATCGTCAGTGGTGAGGATGATGACATCGGGAAGACCATCGCGTTCTTTGTCGATGGCGTGAAAGCCACCGGGACAGTGGTCTACACCCCGGGTACCTCGAAACGCCTCGATCTTGCTGTCACGGCGGGGGCAGACTTTTCCACAGACATCACCTCCGGGGTGGCCCCGCTCACCATCCAGCTCAGTAGTGAGGTCACCGGCGATCCAAAGTCGTGGTCCTGGATTTTCGGGGATGGTGGCACCTCCACGGAACAGAACCCGGTGTACACCTACAGAACTCCGGGTAACTATACCATCAGGCTTTCGGTGGATGGAGGGAGACTGGTCTGTACAAAGCCTGACTACATCAAGGTCACCCCCATTCTCTTTGGTGACGCTAACGGGGACGGATGGGTCAACCAGGCCGACACCCTTCTCGTGCTCAAGCAGGTCGTGGGACTGGAGAAGGGCCCTGATTCCGGGGGTGAACAGTTCCGGAAGACCGACGTTCATCGGAATGAAGTCATTGAGATCGGTGATGCCCTTTTCATCGCCCAGTACAACGTCGGCCTGCGAGACGTCTGGTTTGAACTGCTGGGGTAACCCCATTTTTTATTATCGTTCCCGGGGTTTCCCCGTGGTCGGTCTTGACGATCTCTACTACGACTTCTCCCGGGACGGCGGCAGTCGTCCCGGCGTGGTTCGCGAGCAAAGATAGAAAGGTGGATTGGAGTTTTGCATCCAGATTGGTGCCTGTACCTCCGCGCAAGAGAGTCGCCTTCCGGGCGTCCCGGGAAACTCGCCCCTACGTCCTCGTTCTGATATTTCTTATTTAATACAGACTATTATGTAAATTAAGCCAATTTCAGGTAGTATAACGATAAAAAAATGGATATAATCAAATATGCTCATTTAATTATAAGAAATACATTATTTA
>JAGVUK010000162.1 GCA_019136335.1 Methanomicrobiales archaeon | reverse complement strand
CTCGTGGGGGTCCTGGTCGGGCCGAGCGTACTCGGCCTGATCACCTACACGGATTTTGTCCAGAGCCTGGCACACCTCGGGGCGATCATCCTCCTCTTTGTCATCGGTTTCGAGTTCAATATCAGGGATATCCTCGACGCACGGTACGGCATCATCGGCCTTGTCGGCGTGATCGTCCCGTGGTTGGGCGGCTACAAACGTCTTAAAAGAGATCGGCGTGCTCCAGACCGGGGCCGCAAAGGCGATCATCGGCGCCGCGGTCATCGACGACGTCCTCTCCCTTATCGTGCTCGCCGTCGCCACCGACCTTGCGGTGGGCGGCAGCGTCTCAGTGGTCTCGGCCGTCCTGATGCTCGCGAAAGCCGTGGGATTCATCGTCGTCGCTGGTGCCGTCGGATACTTCGGTATCCGGAGGTCCATCCAGCGGATGGACGCAACCCCTCTGGCGCGGAAGTATCCTGAGTTCGTCTTCATCTTCGCCATGATGATGGCGTTTCTCTACGCGATGCTCGCAAACCTTGTGGGTTTATCGGGGATCATCGGCGCGTTCCTCGCCGGGGTCGCCTTCGCCGGCGTCGAGCTCCAGCAGAGCAAAGGCGTCAAGGAGGGCGCCGAGTACTTCCAGATCGTCTTCGCCTCGATCTTCTTTGTATCGCTCGGGATCCTCGCGGACGCCCATGCACTCACGTCCGACATGGTCCTCTTCCTCGCGGTGCTGACCATCGTCGCCATCGTCACCAAAGTCATCGGGTGCGGCCTCCCTGCCCGGATGATGGGGATGTGCCGGGAGGACTCCCTCATCATCGGGTTCGGGATGGCGCCGCGGGGCGAGGTGGTGATGAGCCTCCTGACCACCCTCATCACCCCGATCGTCTATCGGAACTGGTTCTTCAAGGGCGCATACTGTGCTGTGGAGTGAGGGGGCCCGCGCTAATTTTTTCCAAAAATTCTCGTGCCCGCCTCTGCGCCCGGACGTAAAAAGAGGGGCGGGGCCGTAGCCCCGCCTTCACCAGGCTTCCGGGAACGCCATGTTGGTGTAGATGTCCTCAAGGCGAGCCTTGTGGCCTCGCTCCATCGAGGCGAGACTCTCGAACAACTCTATCTGCTCCGGGTCGACGCTCAGCCCCGCGAGCTGGGTGTACATCTGCATCGCATCAAGCTCTTTCCGGATCGCGATCACGAGGCCGTCAAGCGGTTTTAAGTCGGCCGAGAGCGGCGGGGTCTCCAGGGTTTCGGCGACCTTGTAGTCCCGCTTCGTGTCGAACCCGAGTTTTGCCGGTTCTCTCAGGAGAAGGGCCTCGAGGGTCTTCCGGTGTTTGCTCTCCTCACCGGCAAGCTCGTTGAAGAGACTTTTTAAGCTCTCATCCCTGACTTTCTCCCGAATCATACGGTAGAACGTGTAGGCCTCAATCTCTCTTTCGATTGCATTCGATATGATTGAACGATACTCTTTGGCATCCATAGGGTATGCACCGGTGGGCAATAGCATCCGGGGACTCTTAAACCTTGTTGGGCCGGGCTCCTGGTATCGCGTCAGGTCGGCCAGGGAAGTGTCTGCGGTATGATGGGAGGGAGTGGAGAGGCCAAACCGACGATGTCAAAATAGGTACCCACTTGCCGTTTTTAGGAACATCGCATGCCCATATACGGATTTCCAGCGGATATCGCCACGCGGGGAGGGGCTGACGGGGAGGGGGGCCCGCCCCTCTCCCCTGTCTCCTACCGCGTAAGAGGATCCATAACCCCCACCACACCCGGCCTCCGGCCTCCTCCCCCTTCCTGAGAGGGGCGGGGGCAGTGCGTGGTGATAGTCACCACGGTCCACTGTACCGTGATTTTTCACCGCTCGACCGCTTCGCCTGTTGTCGCCAGCATCGACAGTGCTTAAACTTCGTTCCTGAGCTTGACAGCCTGAAGGGTGCGACGGACGGCACGTTCGCTGCAAGTCACACCTGAAGATGGCTACGCTCCGGTTTTAGCGAGTTGTCGCATCTCGAAAAAGTTCGCACAAAAAAGGGATTAGATGAACCGGGGCTTCATCGAGAGGAGCCTTGGGGTGTAGAGTGGGCGGAGGGGTTTCCCGGCGACCTCCATCATCACCGCCTTGATGAGCTCGTCCTCGCTCATCATCTCTTTGTAAGGCTTCTTCTTCTCCGAGAGCTTCCGGATGGTGACCGTGAGCCGGCCGGTCTCGGCCTCCTGGTCGCCGATCACCGCGACGTAGGGCGCCCAGTCCATCCCGGCCTCGCGGACCTTCTTGTTCACGCTCTCGTCGCGGTCGTCGACGTCCGCCCGGATACCCGCGGCGTTCAGGCGTGCGCCGATCTCCTCCGCGAAGCAGACATGCCGCTCCGCCACCGGGACCAGCCTGACCTGGGTCGGGGCGAGCCAGGTCGGGAGCGAGGGGACCTCCATCCTCGCGGTGTTCTCGAGCAGCGCGCAGATCACCCGCTCGATCGAGCCCGTCGGCGAGCAGTGGAGGATCGGGGGGTGGACCTCCGCCCCCTCGGCGGTGTAGTACTTGATGTCGAACCGGTCTGCGCTCTCGACGTCGATCTGGACCGTCGGGTTCTCGATGGGCCTTCCCTGCGCATCGATCGCCGCGAGGTCGACCTTTGCTATCCAGTAGTGTGTCCGCTCCGAGAGGATCTCGATCAGCATCGGCACACCCGACTTCGCGACGATCCCCTTCACCCAGAGTTCATACTGGTCGAAGAAGTCCCGGGTGCACCGGAAGACCCCCACAAGCGGCGTCTCGAGGTCCTCGCCGCTCTTCCAGCCCATCATGAGCTGCTCCTCGAAGCTCGCGAGTGCGTCGTCCACATCACGGCAGAGGGTGTGCATATCGGGCATCGTGAAGGCGCGGAGGCGCTTTAACCCGATCACCTCGCCCTTCTGCTCGTGCCGGAACGAGTAGGTCGAGAGCTCGTAGAGCTTCATCGGGAGGGTGTTTGGCGAGATGTGCATGTCGTGCATGATCGAGAACATGCCGAAACACGCCGCGAACCGGAGCATCATGTCGCGGTTGCCGCTCTTGAACCGGTACTGCCGTTCCCCGAACTTGGCGGCGTGCTCCGCGATCGCCTGGTCGCCGAGATCATACATCACCGGGGTCTCCACCGGCATGCCGCCGTACTCGAGCACCCGTGCAAGGACGTAGTCGGCAAGAAGGTCCCGGATCAGCTTGCCCCGAGGCATCCAGCGGTGGTGCCCGACGTCTGAGCGCGGCTCGTACTCCACGAGTTCCTTCGCCCGCATCAGGTCGACGTGAACCGGCTCGACCCCTTCCGGCCCCGGGTATCCGAGTTCCTTCCGGATCAGGGCGGCGAGGGGCGTATTCTCATTCAGGTAGGCGGCCGCGTCTTTGCGTTCCCCTTCGGGGGTGAAGACGAAGAACTCGTGCTCGATCTCTTTCTTCGGGGCGGCCGCTCCTTCCCCGGGCACGATCGTCCGGGAGAGCTCCGAGAGCGGGTGGCCCTTGCAGGAGAGCGAGAAGGCCTTGTACCAGCCGAACGGCGCCCGCTTCACAACAAAACCGTCTTCCCTGGAAAGAGCCTCCCCGATGCCCCGGAGAGCGCTCACTGCCGATTCCGGCGATGCAAGGTCGGAGGAGAGGTGGGCGTAGGGGTAGATCATGATATTGGTCGTGCCGAGCTGCCGGGCGGTGGCGACGATCTCGTCCGCCGCCTGCCTGACGGCATCCCCGATATTCTCCTCGTCGACAGACTCAACCGCGCAGAAGACGGCGAGCGCCTCATCGAGAGCGTCCTTTGGGACCGCATC
>JAGVUK010000062.1 GCA_019136335.1 Methanomicrobiales archaeon | reverse complement strand
TCTTCCGGGAAACCGACGTCAGCACTGCTCCCTGGCACGGCTTCCCACCGGATATCGCCACGCACTGCCCCCGCCCCCCGGGTGGGGGAGGAGACCGAAGGCCGGGCGGGGTGGGGGTTGCCGGAGAGGAACTTTCGGGTATCATTTTGCCCGGGGAGGGGACGAGCCCCCTCCCCGGTCCCCTCCCCCCGTGGCGATATCCACCACGGTCCACTGCACGGGGAGATCCGGGGGAGGAACCGGGTTCTGGCTCTCTCCCCCTTCTCCCGTGAAACTGGCGTCAGCACCACCCCCTGGCGCGGCTTCCCACCGGGTATCGCCCTGACTGCCCTCGCCCCTGGGTGGGGGCGGGGGAGGAGCGCGCAGCGCGGGCGGGGTGGGGGGTGCCGGAGAAGCATGTGGGTATGCCACCGGTGTGAAGCGCGGGCGGGGTGGGGAGGACGGAGGGGAGCGCTCCGTGTGGGGAGAGGGACGAAGGCCAGATATGGTATGTTCATTTGGCATCGATGCGTTAGAGAAGTTTCCTCGGAATTTTAGCAAGTACTGAGGCCGGGTTCACGGGCTGGAGCACCAGGACAGGGCCGGCCACCACCGCCGGCGGGATGATGGCGACGCCGGCGATCGCCTCTGGCGTGCCGCGATTGAACGCCGTCAGGGCGTAGAAGGGCACCGGGGCGCGATAACTCTCGCTGTTCCTGCCTGCCCCCCGCCGGACCCTGCACAAGATATATGTGATCTCAAACCTGCACTGAAGACCGCTCTCCAGTGAGCACACCCCGCACGAGGTGATGATAATGGAAGAGGAGATGTTTACCCCCGGCGGCAGAGAACGACTGCAGGCGAGAAGCGACCGCGAGAACGCCCCGTACCCTCGTGGCGACAGCAAGGTCAGGCTGGTCACTCCGGCATGGCTCGCCGACCACATAGACGATGCCAGCCTGACGATCATCGATACCCAGCCGGATGTGTACGACTACGTCCAGGAGCACATCCCCGGCGCCGTCTACCTGACCGAAGGGGTCCTGCGGGTATCCAACCGCGGCTTTCCGACGTCGTATAGCCCGGACGCCTGTATCCAGGAGTCATTCCGGCGCGCGGGCCTTGAGGCCGGCTCGCCGGTCGTCGTCTACACCGGGAAGGGCGCGTTCTCCGGCCGGGGAGACGGGCTCGCGCAGACGATGATGGCCTATACGCTCGCGAAATATGGTCACGACACCGTATACATCCTCGACGGGGGGATCGACCGGTGGAAGGGCGAGGGCCGGGAACTCTCGCAGGAGTTCCCGGCCGTCGAACCGTCCGGGTTCACCACGAAGATCCGCGCCGACTACGCTATTGGGTACGACGAGTTCCGGCAGATCAAGGACAACGACGACGTGGTCGTGCTCGATGCGCGCCCGGCGGAGGTTTACGAGGGGCAGAGCGGCCCCTGGCGGAGGCGCGGGCACATCCCCGGCGCCGTCAGCCTGCCCTGGAGGAGCCTGATGGACAACGCGAACCCGGCGCTGCTCAAGCCCAACGACGAACTCGACATAATCCTCGAGGAGCACGGCGTCGACCGGACCCAAACCGTCATCTGCACCTGCGGGATCGGCAGGACGGCCACAACCGAGTTCGTCCTCCTGAAGTGGTTCTACCTCTATCCGAACGTCCGGATCTACGAGGGATCGTTCACCGAATGGTCCGCGTATCCGGATAACCCGGTCGCAACAGGACCTGAAGCACGGGAACGCAGAGCAAAGGCGGCTCCTGCACGGTAATCAGTGCAGGCCCCGGGCAACCACCCAGAACCTTTATTTTATGGTCATTACAATTAGAAATGGTTATATACTAATACTGCCCAACTAAGTCCAGAGAGATTTGGATCCACACAAGACACTTCCCCCCTTGACGTCGTCTTTTCGTGTGTCCTCTTCTCTCTAAACCACACGTATCCCGCAACCTCTTCTGGCATCTCTTCCGTCCGGCTACCGGGCAGGCTCCATCTCCCGGGGACGGCCGGCGCGGCGTACGACGGCCGTCCACCCCTCCCCATCCTCACACTTCGTGCCTGATGGTGCTCACCCGGGAGGCCCGCCCCCACCCCGGAACCGCCCTTGCGCCCGAAACGCAGCCTCTCAGGCTGCTCGGAGGATCGAGGGCGCCCCTGCCCCCGTCACGCTCCGGCCCCCTCCGCGCCGACCTCGATGCTCTCCCCCGGCGAGAGGATCGCGACCCGGATCGACGTCGTCCGCTCGACCGCCCGCTTGAAGTCCTCCACGTCCTGCCGGATGGCCGGGAACGTGCCGTAGTGCATCGGGATCACGAGCGGCGCGCCGATGTACCGTGCCGCGATCATCGCCTCGTCGGGCCCCATCGTGAAGCACCCGCCGATGGGGAGGAGCGCCACGTCCGGCCGGTAGAGGTCCCGGATGAGCTGCATATCCGAAAAAAGCGCCGTATCGCCGGCGTGGTAGATGCTGGTGCCGTCCATCTCGATGACGAACCCTGCGGCAACGCCGCCGTAAAAGCCCATCCCCTCATCCTCTATCCATGAGGAGTGGAGCGCGGGCGTCATCCTGAACCGGACGCCGTCGACGGTGATGCTGCCCCCGATGTTCATCGGTTCTGCGGGGATACCCTTCGCTGCCAGGTACTTCGCCACCTCGTTGATGGCGACCGTCTTCTTCTTCAACCGCACCGTCATCCCGAGATGGTCTGCATGAGCGTGCGTCACGGCGACGATATCGGGCTCCACGGGGAGCGAACCCTCCGGGATGAAGGGGTCGATAAGGATCGTCTTCGATCCGGCGAGCAGGAAACACGCGTGGCCAAGCCAGGTCAACCTCATGGAGAAGAGATCGGTCTATCTCTTAAAAAATGTTAGGAGAAAGGCAGGAGGTGGGCCGGGAGCTCAGAACTCCCCCAGATCGATCGCCTCGGTGATGTCGATAGCCTCGGAGAGGCCGTCGTTTGTGACACCGCGCGTCATCTGTTCGGAGAGATCGCGGTCCTCCATCACGTCCCGGATCCGTTCCAGGTACGGGTCGAGCGTGGTGTCCCTCTCCTGTTCGATCACGTGGCGGTACTCACGAAGCGTCGAGGGGCTCACGTCGAGTTCCTCGCTGATCTCCTTCATGGTCTTCCCCGAATCAAGAAGGTCCGTCATCGTCTCGCGATCGAACGGCATCTTGAAGTCGAGCTCCCGAAAGAGCTTGAGGCGGACCCGGGCACGCGCCACGGTCTTGCTCAGCTTCTCATCGCCGAGCGCCCTCGCAATCTCCGTATCGTTTTTGCCGTCATAGTACGCGACCACGAGCTTTGCGAGCTGTCGCGGGGCGAGTTTGGTCTTGAAATACCCCTGATCGAGGACCTCCCGCATGATCAGGGCTATCTCGCGTTCGACGGCGTCGCGATCCCGGAGCGTACCGTGAACCTTCCTCATCGGCTCAACGATTGTCTTTTTGTTCGTGATGGTCGTAAACAGCTCAAGGAGCTGCTGCTTGCGGGTATCTTCTGCCATGTCCGTGTCTCTCTCTTCTGTATTCCACCATCTGGCTCTGGAGGTCACCCATGATGACCCCAGATATATATAGTTTATCCCCCGGCGGGGGCGTAACGTTCCCTACATTACAACTGCTACCATTTAAAACTTGCCATATAATCCGCCGGGAGAGAAAGATCGTTTTCCGGGATATAACAATATCTTTTGAGGTATTGCCGGCGGTGAAAAAAATGCCGCCTTATACAGCCCCTTTTCGAAGAGTTTTCGATCTCCGGCGAGAGAAGAACCATTCTTTAATAGCACCGGCGCTCAAGTGTACTGCAGGACTATGGCCGATACGAGCGATATTTACGAAAAAGTCATGGATGTGGCCAGAAGACGTGGGTTTGTCTGGCCCTCATCCGAGATATACGGGTCGATCGCCGGTTTTATCGATTACGGCCCGCTTGGAGCAATGCTGAAACGCAACATCGAGAACCTCTGGCGATCGTTTTACGTCTTCCAGGAAGGCTACTACGAGATCGAATGCCCCACCGTCGGAAATGAAGCAATCTTCGTCGCATCCGGTCATGTGAAAGAGTTCGCCGATAAGATGGTGCAGTGCCCGCACTGCGGCGAGTACCTCCGCGCCGATCACATCGCGGCGGAGAACGGCGTCGAGAACGCCGGGACGCTCTCGGCCGCGGCGCTCCAGGCAGCGCTCTACGAACTCCCCTGCCCTGCGTGCAAGGAGCGCCTGGGCGAAGCGGGCGTCTTTGCGTTCAACCTGATGTTCGAGACCACCATCGGCCCCGGATCGCAGCGGAAGGGCTACCTGCGCCCCGAGACCGCCCAGGGCATCTTCACCGATTTTCCCCGCCTCCTGCGCTTCTACCGGGACAAGCTCCCCTTCGGCGCCGTCCAGATCGGGAAGTCGTACAGAAACGAGATCTCTCCCCGCCAGGGGATGATCCGGCTGCGGGAGTTCTCCCAGGCCGAGGCCGAGATCTTCGTTCATCCCGGCGAGAAGAACCACCCCGCGTTCCACCGCTACGCGGACCATACGGCGCCCCTCCTCACCATCGCGCGGCAGATCGAGAACCAGGAGCCGGCCGCAATGACGATGCGCGCCGCGGTGGATGAGGGCGTGATCGCAAACGAGTACGTCGCCTACTACATCGCGCTCACGTACGACCTCCTGACCGCCATCGGTGTGGACCCGGCACGACTCCGGTTCCGCCAGCACCTGACGGACGAGCGGGCGCACTACGCGGCCGACTGCTGGGACGCCGAGGTCTACTCCGGCCGGTTCGGGTGGGTGGAGATCGTCGGCATCGCCGACCGCACCAACTACGACCTGCGATCGCACGCCGCGCACTCCGGCACCTCGATGACGGTCTTCATGCCCTACGACGAGCCGAGAAGGGTCGCAAAAAGGCGGATCGTTGCCGACATGGGCGTGCTCGGCCCCCGGTTCCGCGGTAAGGCGAAGGCGATAGCGGACGCTCTTGCCGCCTCAGACCCCGGAGAGGACGGCGCGCACGTCACCGTCGACGGCGAAGAGTTCTTCATCCCCGCCGACCTCTACCAGGTCCGCGAGGAGGAGGTCGAGGTCCGCGGCGAAGAGGTGATGCCCCACGTCATCGAGCCGTCATACGGTATCGACCGGATGATCTACGTCGCCCTCGAGCACAGCTATGCGGAGGACGAGGTCGACGGCGAGGTGAGAAAGGTGCTCCGGTTCCCGCCGGCGGTGGCGCCGGTCCAGGTCGCCGTCTTCCCGCTGATGAACCGGGACGGCCTTGACGGGATCGCGCAGACGATCACGGACCGGCTCACCCGGTGCCGCATCCTCGCCCAGTACGACGACTCCGGCGCTATCGGCAGGCGTTACCGGAGACAGGACGAGATCGGGACGCCTTTTGCCGTCACCGTCGACTACGATACGCTCGAGGACAACACCGCGACCGTCAGGGATCGCGATAGCATGGAGCAGGTCAGGGTGCCGGTCGAACGGCTGCCGGAGATCCTCTCCGCGCTCATCTCCGGCGCCGCCACGTTCCATGACCTCAAGGCATGACCTGCGTCTCCCACCCGCTGATCCGGCCGGAGAGCATCGAGGAACGGCGATACCAGCTCGCCATCGCTCTCCGGGCGCTTGACGCGAACACGATGGTCGTCCTCCCGACGGGCCTCGGGAAGACGGCCGTCGCCCTCCTTGTTGCGGCATCCCGGCTCTACTCCCACCCGGGGAAGGTGCTCGTGCTTGCGCCCACAAAACCCCTGGTCGAGCAGCACCTCCGTTTCTTTCGGCAGTTCCTGCTCTTCCAGGAAGACTCCGAGCCGGAAGAGTCCGATTTTGCCATGTTCACCGGGGAGACGTCCCCGGACGAGCGGGCGAGAGCCTGGGAGGCGTGCCGGATCTGTTTTGCCACCCCGCAGGTGATCAAGAACGACTGCCTCGCCGGGAGGTATAGCCTCGCCGACGTCGTGCTGCTGGTCGTGGACGAGTGCCACCGGGCGGTGGGGAACTACGCCTACGTCTTCCTCGCCCGGCACTACTGCACCACGGCGCGTGAACCCCTGCTGCTCGCGATGACCGCCTCCCCCGGGGGGGACCGGCTGAAGGTGCAGGAGGTCTGTGCGAACCTCCGGGTCGAGGCGGTCGAGACGAGGGTGGAGACCGACGAAGACGTCCGGCCCTACATCCACGAGCGGGACATCCAGTACGTCGACGTCTACCTCCCCGAAGAACTGCAGGCGGCGCTCGCCGCCCTCCGGGGGCTCGTGGAGGCGCGCCTCGGCCGGCTCGCGGATCTCGGTTTCCAGGTCCCGAAACCGGACAAACTCTCGATCAGGGCGCTCAACGCCCTGAACGCGCAGATCCAGCAGCGTATACGGACGCGGGACTCCTCCGCCTTCGTCGCGGCGTCCCTGCATGCCGAGTGCATGAAACTCCGCCACGCCATATCGCTTGCAGAGACTCAAGGAAGCGAGGCGCTCAAACTGTATCTCGCCCGGCTCGGCGCGGAAGGGGCCTCGGGCGCGGGGAGCAAGGCGAGCAAGCGCCTCGTCGGCGATCCCGCCTACCAGCACCTTGTCGAGGTCGCCGGCGGCTGGAAGGAGGAGCTCCATCCCAAGGTTTCGATCGTCTGCGAACTCGTGCGGGCGCAGCTTGCGGCGCACCCGGAGAGCCGGATCATCGTCTTTGCCACCTACCGCGACACCGTCCAGACGCTCGTCGACGCGCTCTCGGCGAGCGGGATCGTCTGCGAGCGGTTTGTCGGGCAGGCGTCGCGGGACGCGGAGAAGGGGCTCTCGCAGAAAGAGCAGATCGCGAGCCTCGCCCGGTTCCGCGAGGGTGAGTTCAGGTGCCTGGTCGCGACCTCGGTGGGCGAGGAGGGGCTCGACGTCCCCTCGACGGATATGGTGATCTTTTACGAGGCCGTTCCCTCGGAGATCAGGAGCATCCAGCGGAAGGGAAGGACCGGGAGGAGCGGCAGCGGCACGATCGTCGTCCTGGTGACGAAAGATACGTCTGATGAGACGTTCCGGTATGTGAGCCAGGCGCGGGAGCGGGCGATGGTGACGGGGATCAGGAGTATGAGCGCCGTCCCCGCCCCCGCCCCCGCCCCCGCACCGTCGCTCCCGGCTGCCACCCGGCAGATGGACTTCCTCGCGTTTGCTCCCTCCGGGCCGGCAATCGTCGTCGACGACCGCGAGATGTCGTCGCGGGTCGTCGAACGCCTGCACGAGCTCGGGGCGTCGATAACGGTCGAGCGCCTCGAGATCGGCGATTATGCCATCGGCGACCGTATCCTTGTCGAGAGGAAGACCGTGCAGGACTTCATGGACACCCTCATCGAGCGGGACCTCTTCGGGCAGATCGGGGCCATGGCCGACGCGGTGCCGCGGCCGGTCCTGATCGTCGAGGGGGAAGACGACCTCTACGGGGTGAGGAACATTCACCCAAACGCCGTCCGGGGCACACTTGCCGCCGTCACGGTCGGTATGGGGGTCTCGCTGATCCGCACGCGGGATGCGGACGACACCGCCGGGATGCTCTACGTCCTCGCACAGCGGGAGGGGGGCGAGCGGGGAGAGCGGAAGGTGCACCCGAAGAAGTCCTACCGCTCGGCCCGCGAAGAGCAGGAGTATGCGCTCGCGGCGTTCCCGAACATCGGTCTTGGGAGTGCACGGCTCCTCCTTGAGCACTTCGGGTCGCTCAAGGCGGTCTTGGATGCCGACGTGGCGGAGCTTGCGTCGGTGCACGGTGTCGGAGAAAAGACCGCCCGCGGGATCTGGGAACTTGCCCGCAGGCCTTACCGCTGATCCAGTCTTGCGAGCGCTCTCGCCCCCCGGTCCACCGCCTTCATCAGGGTCAGGCACTCGCTGGCCCTCTCTTCGCCCCTGACGCGCTCGCAGAGATGGACGATCGTCCGCTCGATCTCCGCGGCGACCGGGCCCGGCGGCTCCCGGGAGACCGCTGCCGGTGCGGCTACCGGTGCGGCTACCGGTGCGGCTACCGGTCCGGGGGCGGCCTGTCCGGCCGGCTCAGGCCCGGGAAGAGGACCTTCCGGTTCCGCGAGCGGGCAGATGACGCACCGGGTCTCTCCCCTGTATTCAAAGAGGGGGTACCCGCAGACCTTACAGGATTTCGCAAGCATCTTTCCTCCCTTCAGGAGATACTCGGCCATGACTTCGTCAGCCTTATCTGCCGTCATTTTGTCGAACTCCCTTAATCAACCTATATATGTCTGGATGCCATTAATAATAGAGGGGTAATTCTAATGGCAAGTCCAGACGAAACAATACGAATCTGCATCCAGATGTTGCAGAATATCAGCGAGGATTCCACCATTCCACGCAATATCCGGCGGGTCGCAGATGAGACGAAAACGGTCCTCCTGGATGATTCCCGGAGTATCGGCCTCCGCGCCGCAACTGCAATCTCGATGATCGACGAGATCAGCAACGACCCGAACATGCCGGTCCACGCACGGACCCGCATCTGGGAACTGGTATCGCAACTGGAAACGGTGCCCCTCGATTAAACTGCTCATTCTTCTCGAAACGACTCCGGCAGGACCAGGGTAGAGCGATACTCCTATTTGGGTTGCAAACGCAGCCGTATCACTCTGCCTGCCGTGCGTCTTCCTGCAGCCCGGGGCCGTAACTCTCTCCTTTTTGCGGCGTTCATCCGAGGACGGTGACGTAGACCGTCCGGTGACGGCTCGAGCGCACGTCCAGTTCGAGGAGGACGATCTGCTGCCAGGTGCCGCACGCGAGCCTGCCCCCGATGACCGGGACGGAGAGCGACGGCCCGACGATCGCCGCCCTGACGTGGGACCGGCCGTTGCCGTCCCCCCATGCCGCGTCGTGCGCGTAGGGGATACCGGCCGGGGCGATGACCGCGAGCGCCCGGGAAAGGTCCGAGAGCACGCCGGGCTCGTACTCGATGGTGGTGACGGCGGCGGTCGAGCCTGCGACGAAGACGGTTGCAAGCCCCTCCCGCACGCCGCTCTCGCCGACCGCCTGCTGTACCCGGGGCGTGAGGTCGACGATCTCCCCCTCCCCGTGCGTCTCTACCTCGATCGTTGTACGGAACATCGTGTGATCACCTCGTTGACATTCCGTGGTTGTCCTTCGCGCACGTATAAACTTCCCGCTCCTGGGGAAACGCCGGCATCAGCGCTGCTCCCTCCCGGACATGGCTTTCCATCGAGTATCGCCACGCACTGCCCCTGCCCCGGGGAAGGGGCGGGGGAGGAGCGCCGGAGGCTCGGGAGGGGTGGTGGCTGCCGGCGAGGAACGTACGGGCACCCACCCGCGGGGAGAGGTTCTCCCCCTCCCCGTGGGCAAAGAGCCACCACGGTCCCGTGTCCGGGGACAGGGCCGGGGAAGAACAGGATCCGGGCTACCTCTGCACTCCTCTGCCCCCTCCGGGAACCCCGCCGTGCCTGCAGCCGGCCTCTCGGGGACGGTTCTGCATACGCAGAGGCTGCCCGGGGCGGGATGCCCGCAAACGCTTTATAGGTGAGGCGGGTATTTCCTCCCCGGAGACAGTAGGTATGGTTTATCGCTGGAATGACAGGAAGGATGTGGACGAGGCAGTCGTCGTCGTGATGAATACGCTTGATGCCGGTCAGGAGGTCCGCGGGTGGCTGATGCGCACCATGCAGCAGGCGATCTACGACTCCGACCCCGAGCTTGCAGATTATTTCTTCAAGGAACTTGAGCGGCACAGGCCCGCGGCGCTCAGGTACTTCAGGAAACCGACGTTCTGACCCCTCCGGCGCCTGAGGGGTTCACGGGACGGGGTATCTCAGAGGGACCGGAGCATGAGGACGGTGCCTTCCCGGGCATCGCCCCCCTCAGCCCGGAGTGCTCCACGGCATCCGGGGTACTACACGCAAACGACGATTCACGCGAAGACCGTTTGATTGCTACGCTCACCTTTGTGGTCTTCGCATCAACGCGAGCGGCTGGCAATCCGCCTCACACCCGCGGATGAAGGCGGTGGACCCTCGATGCATGGGCCGGTAGCAGGGCCGCGCGGCTCTCTCCTCCCGCGGCGGGCATTTGAGAGGCACCCGATCTGCCGGGTCTCTTCTCCGACTTTGCGAACGATCCGGCGGAAGGTGGCGGCCCTGGCGGTCCCCGGGAGGGTGTCAGGAGCCCCTCAGGACCTGAAATGCGAGACCGCCGTCAGTCCGGCAACATCATGAGCGCCATGCCCGGCTTCCCCGGCCATGAGAGGACCCCGGTCACCCGATCTCCTTTTGCATGAACCTGGCCCACGCCAGCCCGAAGAAGGCCGCAGGCGTCGCAAACAGCGCGATGATCTTGCTGGCAGGGGCGCCCGGGACGTTGCCGCCTGCAGGGGGTACCGGCCATTGAGAATCGTTGCACTTGAGGGAAGGGCGCGGGCTTTGCGCAGGAAAGAGGAGTTCTCACTCCTCTTCCCCGTCCTCCCCCGAATCGAGGATCGTAAACCCGATAACGCGGTCGCCCTCGTCGAGCTTCATGACGCGGACACCGCGGGTGCCCCGCTTCTGGATCGAGATCTCCGAGACCTTCGTCCGGATCACGATGCCGGACGCGCTCATCACGATGATCTCGTCGTCGTCGGAGACCGCCATCGACCCGATGACCAATCCTCCCCGGGCGTCGGCGACGATGTTCCGGACGCCCATCGTGCCCCTGCCGTGGCCGCGGAACTCATCAAACTCCGTCCGCTTCCCGAACCCCTGCTCCGTGATGGTGAGGAGATGGTCGTTCTCGACCACGGATATCGCCTGCAGGGCGTCGCCGTGGCGGAGCCGGATCCCCCGCACGCCCATGGCGTTCCGGCGAACCGGGCGGACGGCCTCCTCGTGGAACCGGAGGCTCTGCCCGAACCTCGTCGTCAGGATCAGCTCCCGGTCCCCGTCGGTTGCCTTCACGTCCACCAGCTCGTCGTCGTCGCGGAGGTTGATGGCGTTGATCCCGGTCTGCCGGGGCCGCGAGAACTCATCGAGCGCCATCTTCGCAACCGTCCCGCCTCTCGTCGCAAAGAAGAGGAAGTGGTCGGAATCAAACTCCCTGACCGGGATCACCGCGGTCACGCGCTCCTCGCCGTCGAGGTTTAGGAGGTTGACGAGGGCCTTGCCCTTGCCGGTCCGCTGCCCCTCGGGGAGGTCGTAGACCTTCAGCCAGTAGACCCTTCCCTTGTCGGTGAAGCAGAGGAGGCAGTCGTGCATGTTTGCGACGAAGACGTTCTCGACGCCGTCGTCGTCTTTGGTCGCCATGCCGATGACCCCGCGCCCCCCGCGCCGCTGGTTCCGGTAGGTGTCAAGGTCGATCCTCTTTATGTAGTTAGAGGAGGTGAGCGAGACCAGCATCGGTTTATCCTCGATGAGGTCCTCCTTCTCGAACGCCTCGGCGGCATACCCGATCCGGGTCCTCCGCTCATCGCCGTACCGGGCGCTGATATCGGCGAGCTCCTTCTTGATCTCGGCAAGGATGCTCGCCTCGCTTGCGAGGATCGCGGTGAGCCGCTCGATCTCCTTTGCAAGAGCGTCGCGCTCGTCGAGGATCTTCTGCTGTTCGAGCGCCGCAAGCCTCCGGAGCTGCATCTTCAAGATCGCGTCCGCCTGCACCTCGTCCAGCGCAAACTTCGCCACCAGCGCCGTCTGTGCCTCCTCCGTCGTCCCGGACGCCCGGATGGTGGCGACGACGGCGTCGATGTTATCGAGCGCGATGAGGAGGCCGCGGAGGATGTGCATCCGCTCTTCGGTCTTCCTGAGATCGAACTCGCTCCGCCGCCGGACCACGTCCACCCGGTGCTTCAGGAACTCGTGGATGAGCTCCTTGAGGTTCAGGGTGCGGGGCTGGCGGTCGACGATCGCGAGGTTGATGATGCCGAAGGAGGACTCGAGCGCCGTGTGCTTGTAGAGGTAGTTCAACACCACCTGGGGCGCGACGCCCTTCTTGAGGTCGATCACGACCCGCATGCCGTCCCGGTCCGACTCGTCGCGGATATCGCTGATCCCCTCGACCCTTTTGTCGCGGACGAGGGAGGCGATATGCTCGATCAGGCGCGCCTTGTTCACCTGGAAGGGGATCTCGGTGATGATGATCTGCGGTGTCCGGCCTTCCTCCTCGATCTCCGCGATCCCCCTGACCACGCACTTCCCGCGCCCGGTGAGGTAGGCATCCCGGACCCCTTCGGTGCCCATGATGATCCCGCCCGTCGGGAAGTCCGGGCCGGGCATGATCCGCATCAACTCTTCGGTGGATACACCCGCATCATCGATGACGCGGCATGTCGCCTCGCAGACCTCGCGGAGGTTGTGGGGCGGCATGTTCGTCGCCATGCCGACCGCAATCCCGCTCGACCCGTTCACGAGGAGGTTAGGAACCCGTGCCGGGAGGACGTCGGGCTCCTTGAGCGACTCGTCGAAGTTCGGGACGAAGTCGACGGTCTCCTTGTCGATATCCGTCAGGAGCTCCTCTGAAACCTTCGTGAGCCGGGCCTCCGTGTACCGCATGGCGGCAGCGGAATCCCCGTCGATCGACCCGAAGTTCCCCTGGCCGTCCACCAGGGTATAGCGGTAGGAGAAGGGCTGCGCCATCTTCACCAGCGTATCGTAGATGGCCGAATCGCCGTGAGGGTGGTACTTACCCATCACGTCTCCGACAACACGGGCGCTCTTCTTGTAGGGCTTGTCGCTCGTGTTGCCCATCTCCCACATGGCATACAGGGTGCGGCGATGGACCGGTTTTAACCCGTCTCTTGCGTCGGGGATGGCGCGGCCGATGATCACGCTCATCGCGTAGTCGATGTAGCATGACTTCATCTCCTCCTCGATGTTGACCGGGACGACCCCGACCCGATCAGATATCAAGGTTGTTCACCTCCTTTGCATGCCGGCGGATGAAGTCTCTCCGGGCATCAACGTTCTCTCCCATCAGTTTCTCGAATATGTCGTTTGCGTAGGCGGCGTCCTCGATCCGCACCTGCTTGAGCACCCGGTTTTCCGGGTCCATTGTGGTGCTCCAGAGCTGCCCGGCGTTCATCTCACCAAGACCCTTGTAGCGCTGGATCGTGGCACCCTTCTCGCCCATCTCGGCGGTGATGGTCCGCATCTCCTCCTCGCGGTAGGCGTAGCGCTCCTGTTTGCCCCTCGCCACCCGGTAGAGAGGGGGCTGGGCGATGTAGATGTAGCCGTTTTCGACGAGTTCCGTCATGTAGCGGTAGAAGAACGTGAGGAGGAGCGTCCGGATGTGTGCACCGTCGACATCGGCATCGGTCATCAGGATGACCCGGTGGTACCGGGCCCGTTCCGCGTCGAAACTGTCGCCGACCCCGGTCCCGATGGCGGAGATCAGCGCCTGGATCTCGGCGTTCTTCAGGATCCTGTGCTCCGAGGCCTTCTCGACGTTTAAGATCTTCCCCCGGAGGGGGAGGATCGCCTGGAACTTCCGGTCCCGCCCCTGTTTTGCGGACCCGCCTGCCGAGTCCCCTTCCACGATATAGAGTTCGCTCTTTGCCGGGTCCCGTTCCTGGCAATCGGCGAGTTTTCCGGGGAGCCCGGTCGTCTCGAGCGTGCTCTTCCGCCGGGCGAGCTCGCGTGCGTTCCGGGCGGCCTCCCGCGCCCGGGCAGCCGTCATCGCCTTATCCACGATCACCTGGAGGGTCTTTGGGTGCTCCTCGAAGTACTCGGTGAGCGACGAGTAGACGAGTGAGTCCACGATCCCCCGGACGTTGCTGTTCCCAAGGCGCATCTTCGTCTGCCCTTCAAACTGCGGTTCGGCGACCCGGGTGCTGATGACGGACGCGAGCCCCTCCCTGACATCTTCTCCCCGGACCTGGGCGTCGTTGCTCTTTAAGAGGTTGTTTCTCCGGGCGGCGTTGTTGATCGCCCGCGTGATGGCGCTCCGGAACCCCTCAAGGTGGGTGCCGCCCTCCCGGGTGTTCACGCTGTTGACGTAGGTGTAGACCGTCTCTGCGTATGAGTCGTTGTACTGCAGGGCCACCTCGACCTCGACCATGCTCTCGGCGTCGCGCTTCTGGAAGTAGATCACGTCGTCGTGCAGTCTCTCCTTCCCTTCGCCGATATGGGCGACAAACTCCCTGATGCCGCCCTCAAAGCAGTAGGTGACCGCATCGCCGGTGCGGTCGTCCCGGAGGGCGATCGTAAGGCCGCTGTTGAGGTATGCGAGTTCGCGGAGCCGGTGGTCCAGCACGTCGTAGTCGAACTCGACGGTCTCAAAGATCGACCGGTCGGGCTGGAACGTTATCCGGGTTCCCTGGAGGCGCCCGGGGTCGAGCGGCTGCCCCGGCCGGGTGCCGTACCGCTCCTCGTACCGGGCCTTCATCTCGTGCTCGGTCTCCGGGCGGCTCGTGAGCGGCTTTGCTACCTGGCCCTGCCGGAACTGCATCGTATAGACGTTGCCGTCCCGAAAGACCGTCGCGTCGAGCCAGCTTGCAAGGGCGTTGACGACCGAGACGCCGACGCCGTGCAGGCCGCCAGAGACCTGGTAGGTGTTTTTGTCGAATTTTCCGCCGGCGTGAAGAACGGTGAGGACGATCTCAAGTGCGCTCTTGCCGTACTGGGGCATCATATCGACGGGGATACCACGCCCGTTATCTTCGACCGTGACCGAGCCGTCACGGTTGATGACGACCTGTATCAGGTCGCAGAACCCGGCAAGAGCCTCGTCTACGGCGTTGTCCACAACCTCGTAGACCAGGTGGTGTAATCCCCGGGCCTCCGTGCTGCCGATGTACATGGCGGGGCGTTCCCGCACGGGCCGTAAGCCCTCAAGTACCGTGATGTGGGAAGCATCGTAGGTATCAGTCATTTATGACCTCCGCTGAACGAGCGGCGTCCTGAATCGCAGCAAAACTCACAGTATATATTGGTTGTATAACCACTTATAGTGTATGGCTTTGGAGAATCTCT
>JAGVUK010000153.1 GCA_019136335.1 Methanomicrobiales archaeon | reverse complement strand
CGTTCTCCCGCTCGAACCGGTATAAGATCGTCTCCTTCATGTCATCCGGTATACCGGGGCCGGTGTCGGCGACGGTGACGACGACCTCTTCGCCCAGGTCCTCGACCGCCACGGTGACACTGACCTTTGATCCGCCGTGCTTTGTGGTGTTGCCGATCAGGTTCGTGAAGACCTGAGGGAGAAGGTCGTCGGCGAAGACCTTCAGGAGCAGCCCGTCGTAGCAGATAGGGAGATCGGGGAAGTGAGCGATCTCGCTTTTGATGACGGCATCGAGATCGACAGGCTCAAGCCCGGCCCGACTTTCGTGAATTTTTCTGATGGTGGCGACGTTTGCCGTGATCTCGATGCTTTTGCGGATACCGTCCTTCAGTTTACGGGCATGCCCGACCACCTCTCCTTCGAGTTCGTCGATGAGGAGATCGGCGTATATGTTCGCGACGTTGTCGGCGTTCCGGATATCGTGGGTGAGGATATCGAGGTAGAGGTTTGCCTCCCGGTTCGCCGCCTCAAGTCTCTGGTGGAGCATCCCACGGAGTATGCCCACCCCGATCTCCCGACCGACCGCCTCGAGGAGTGCGCGCTCTTCGAGAGGGAAGGACGGCCGGCCCCGGCTCCCGACAAGAAGCGCCCCGGCGACGTCGGGCTCGACGATGAACGGGATGCAGGCAAGTGCGGCAAACCCGGTATCGCGGAGGATATGGGATGCCGGGCCATCGTCCTGTTCGATGTAACGGGGAGCGCCGGTGGCAAGTGCTTCGCCGCATGGTGCCCTGAGGAATCCCCCGGCCCGCTCCAGGCACCCCTCCGGCATACCCCGCTCGTAACTGAGCGCGATCCCGCTCCGTCCGGGTTCGGTGAGGTAGACGCCGCCGCCATCGTAGCCGGGGAGATCGAGCGTCTGGTCAAGCGCCGTCTCCAGGAGTTCATCGGGGGTTTGAGCCTGGGCGGATATGCCGATGATCCTGTTGAGCAGCAGGAGATGGCGGTTGCTTGCCTGCAACCGCTCTTCCGCCTGCTTTCGGTGGGTGATATCCCGCATGACGACCTGGACTGCAGGCTTCCCCGCAAAGAAAGCCCGGGTGCCCCGCCCCTCGACGAGGACCATCGTCCCGTCAAGCCTGACGACCGGGAGCTCGACGAGCGGTGTCTCCTCCCTCTGCAGGTTCCGGGCAGCGAAGGATCTGACGGTCTCACGGGAGCCGGGATGGATGATATCGGCGACGTTCGTCCCGATGACCTCATCGGGATCTTGCGCGCCAAGGAGCCTCATGCCGGCGGGGTTGATGTAGGTGACGATGCCATCCTGGTAGATGAGGATCGTTTCGGCCGAGAGCTCGACGAGCGACCGATACTTCTCTTTGCTCTCCTCAAGCTGCAGCTCCATCTGCTTTAAGGGGGTGATATCCAGGATCCCGGCAAGGAACCCGTGGCAAGCACCTGAGGCGTCGATAACCGGTGTGGTCGCCATCAGGGCATGAATGCGGATACCGTCTCTACGAATCAGATCGATCTCGAAGATCTCGTGCGGAAACGTATCCAGGTTCTGCAGGTAGTTCTCCATGCACCGGGCACCTTCTTCATCGGTGAAACGGGAGGCCGGCGCTCCGATAGTCTCAGCGATGGGGCAGCCGATGATATCGGCCAGTCTCTTGTTTGCAAAGACCACGATGCCCTCCCTGTCGACCAGCCCGATCCCCTCATTCAGGTTCTCGACGAGGAACCGGTACCAGTCGTCGTTCTGCCGCAGGAAATCGCCTATCCACCCCGGGGAGGCGGAGTTCTCCCCGGGCACGGGTACGAAACGGACAACTCGCATACCCTGGAACAGCCCGCTCCCGACGGTCCTGCACGAGCAGCAGACCCGGTTGTTCTCACCGCCGGGTGTCAAGAGCGTGCACGAGAGGTCGAGAGATCGCTGGCGGCCGGAGATGAACTCAAGGAGGTCTCTCCTGCACGATTCTTCAGCGATTCGAGGCGCCAGGGTCTGGTGGACGAATCGGGTCGCGTCGGTTCTGCCGGCCGCATCCCGGTCGATGTCCAGGGCGTGCCGGAGATGCCTGTTGATGCAGGTCACCCGGTTATCCGAACCGACGACGAGCAACCCCTCATCGAGCTCATCCAGGACGGCAGAGAGCGCGCTGATGCTACCGTATGCAGGTATGAGTTCGTGCATTGGCCGGGACCACCTCTTTCTTCAGGTTATTTTTATAGTATGCAAAGATAAAATGTTCCCGCGCGATTCACGTGAACCTGGGCTCGGTTCACGTGAATTTGGGGGTTCGGGAACTCCTGCGAGCGGATTCGCCTGATTACGAAGAGTATGCTACGTTCCTATACATATAAATCTGTTTATTTTATCCGAAGGATATTCACGCATCACCCGGCGGGGGTGTGCGCGCCTGGTGTTGCGCGCAGAGGGGGTGCTCCGGGCAGTTCCTCCGGATCCGAAACGGCCGGCATATTTACGTTCTCCCGGGGGCATTCCGCCGCATGGATGGATTCATGCACCCGCACCATGACGGCCATCCGATGGTTGAGGGGTGGCCCGCGTTCCCGTTCTCCGGGTGGGGTATGATGCTCATCTGGCTGTTCGCCTTCCTCGCCATCGTCATCCTGGTCTATCGGGACGCAAACCACCCGGGGGTGAACGGCCTGCTCCGGTTCATACTCGTCTTCCTGATCCTGGTCATCCGGGAACCCGGGGCCGGCGATGCAGCGATGGATCTCCTCCGGCAGCGCTACGCGTGCGGCGAGATCGACGAAGAGGAGTTCCTGCGGGAGCGGAGGGGTTGACGTGGGGCACGGCGAGGAGGCGGGCCGGGAGACTCACCACCACATCTTCGATGACTACCGGCGGCGATTTATCGTATCGATCATCCTGACGGTCCCGGTCCTCCTCCTCTCGTTGCCGGTCGGGGCGCTCCCCATCACCTTTCCGGGCTCGGCGTACC
>JAGVUK010000070.1 GCA_019136335.1 Methanomicrobiales archaeon | reverse complement strand
TCGCTCACCGGCCTTGAGGGGGTCTACGACGCCCGGGTCAACCTCGCGACCGAGACCGCGCACGTCGTCTACAACCCCGCGCTCGTCACCACATCCGATATCCGGGCCGCCGTCGAGGATGCCGGCTACCAGTACCTCGGGCTTGCGGAGGAGGTCGCCGGGGACGTCGAGGCCCTGGCGCGGGAGGAAGACCTCAGGGACAAGTTCCGCCGGTTCACCGTCGGGTTTGCGGTCAGTATCCCGCTCTTCTTCTACATGCTCTTCGGGATGCCGGGGGCGGCCGCCCTCCCGGTCTCGATGAACCTCGTCATGCTCGTCATCACCCTGCCGGTCTTCTTCTACGTCAGCGCCCCCATCTTCAGGGCGGCCGCCGCGGCGCTCCGCAACCGGGCGCTGACGATGGACGTCATGTACGCGATGGGCATCGGCGTCGCCTACGGCGCAAGCATCTTCGGGACATTCGGGCTCGTCCTCACCCCGGAGTTCAACTTCTACGACACGGCGGTGATGCTTGCCTCGTTCCTGACGCTCGGGCGCTACCTTGAGGCCCGGGCGAAGGGGAGGACGTCTGACGCCATCAAGAACCTCATAGGCCTCCGGCCGAAGACCGCGACGGTCATCCGGGGCGATCGGGAGATCGAGGTCGCTATCGAGGAGGTCGTCGTCGGCGACGTCCTCCTGATCCGGCCGGGGGAGAAGGTGCCGGTGGACGGTGTGGTCGTGGGCGGCGAGAGCTCGGTCGACGAGTCGATGATCACCGGCGAACCCATCCCGGCCGACAAGCGGGAGGGTGACGGGGTCGTCGGCGGCACCCTGAACGTCAACGGCGTCCTCCGGGTCCGGGCCGAGAAGATCGGGAAGGACATGGTCCTCTCGCAGATCATCCGGCTCGTCCGTGACGCCCAGGGCTCAAAGCCCCCGGTGGAGCGGATCGCCGATGTCGCGGTCTCCTACTTCATCCCGGCCGTCCTCGCGATCGCCACCATCGCCTTCCTCGCCTGGTACCTGGCCCTCGGCGCCACGCTCCTCTTTGCGCTCACGGTCCTGATCTCGGTCCTGGTCGTCGCCTGCCCCTGCGCGCTCGGGCTTGCCACCCCGACCGCCGTGACCGTCGGGATCGGGCGGGGCGCCGAGCTCGGGGTGCTGATCCGGAACGGCGAGGCGCTCGAGATCTCCGAGAGGCTGACCGCGGTCGTCTTCGACAAGACCGGGACGCTCACCCGGGGGAAACCCGACGTCACCGACGTCGTCGCCTTCGGTATGCCGGAGGACCGGCTGTTATCGGTCGCGGCGGCGGTCGAGAAGAACTCGGAGCACCCGCTCGGGGCGGCGGTCGTGCGGCGGGCGGAGGCTGCCCGCGTTCTCGTCCCGGCATCGGAGCGGTTCACAACCTTCGGCGGCAGGGGGGTGAGCGCCGTGGTGGAGGGGGAGGAGGTCCTGATCGGGAACCGGCCCTTCCTCGACGAGTATCGCATCCGCATCCCGCCCGAGGCGGAAGACCGGATCGCCGCCCTCCAGGACGTCGGGAAGACCGCGGTCCTCGTCGCCGCGGCGGGGAGGTTTGCCGGCATCATCGCCGTCGCCGACACCCTGAAACCGACGACGAAGGGGGCCGTCGCGGAGTTGAAGAGGATGGGGCTCTCCGTGACGATGATCACCGGCGACAACCCGCGGACGGCGAACGCCATCGCGCGGGAGGTCGGGATCGAGGACGTCCACGCGGGGGTGCTGCCGCAGGATAAGGCGCGGGAGGTCCGGAGCCTCCAGGAACGCGGCGAGGTCGTGGCGTTCGTGGGGGACGGGATCAACGACGCCCCGGCGCTCGCGCAGGCGGACGTCGGGATCGCCATCGGGAGCGGGACCGACGTCGCCATCGAGAGCGCCGACATCGTCCTCATCCGCGACGACCTCACCGACGCCGTCGCGGCCATCGAGCTCTCCCGGAAGGTGATGACGCGGATCAAGCAGAACCTCTTCTGGGCGTTCGCCTACAACGCAGCCCTCATCCCCCTCGCCGCAGGCGTGCTCTACCCCTTCTTCGGCATCACCTTCCGGCCGGAGCTTGCGGCGCTCGCGATGGCGCTCTCGTCGGTGACGGTCGTCTCGCTCTCGCTGCTGCTCAAGACTTATATACCTCCGGCAAAGAGAGGGGTGCTATCGGAGGTTGATGCGCGTGGCAGTTGATCCGGTATGCAAGATGGACGTCGATCCGGCGACGGCGAAGTTCACGTCCGAGTACAAGGGGAAGACTTACTATTTCTGCGCCCCGGGGTGCAAGAAGCTCTTTGAGAAGAACCCGGAGGCCTACCTGAAGGGGTCGTGACTTCTTTTTTTGCCAGGAGACCAGCCTCGCCGGGTGAGATCGGAAGGACCATATACTCAAAGAATAATAGAATATTTGTAAATCGAGACGATTACCGAAGGTCTTTTTCAGTATAGCAGCCTATGGTTTACGGTCGACCATTCACGTGCGGGTGGTCAGAACCGGTACACCGGCGCCCCGCTCCGTGCCCCCTGCTTCCCCTCACCCGGCGCAAGGTCCGCGGTGTCGTCGCAGGCCGCCCGGAGGGTGGCGCTTGCGTTGTCGGCGAAGTGGACCGTCCAGGCCTCGGGGGTCCGGGGCTGGATCTCGCCGTGAGGGCCGTGGTGCGCCATCAGGATATGGAGGATGTGGGCAAACCGTGCAGGGTCGACGCCTGCCGAGTGCCGGAGGAGGGCCGCGGCCCCGATCGCCGTATGCCCGACGAGGGTGTAATCGGGAAGCGCGACGAACGAGAAACCCTGGCGGCGGAAACAGGCCGCCTTCCCGACGTCGTGGAGGAGGGCTCCCGCGAGCAGGACGTCGGTGTCCATCCGGGCCCGGCTGACGGTGCCCGCGAGGGAGAGCGCCATCTCCGCGGTCTCGAGGGTGTGCTCCGCGAGGCCGCCGATGTAGGCGTGGTGCCGGACCTTTGCTGCCGGGGCTTC
>JAGVUK010000281.1 GCA_019136335.1 Methanomicrobiales archaeon | reverse complement strand
TGCTCATCGGGGCCCCTCCGGGGGGGTCCCGGTATACGCCGGAATAACCGCCGCGAGTTCCGGCTCCGGGACGGCACGGGTGCTCTCCGGGCGGGAGAGGCTCTGAGGGTTAGCAGATTCGATCATGGATATGCCGGTATGCTGGGTCGTGAGAAGCCCCTGGGTAAGGGATGGGACGACTGTCCGCCGCCCGCCGGGGCAGGGGGCGGGGCTGGGACGCTGCTTCTAATACGATAAGTACTACAGTTGGACGAATAAATATATCGATATAAATCAGGAAATGCTGTGGAGCATTAACGAAAAAATGCCCTTCCTGGGGGCGGGAAAAGGGATGCCGGTCACCGGGGGCCGGTCGGGCTTCCAGCACAACCCGGCAATTCCCATATAAGAACGTTCCCAAAAAGGATCTTTCCTGAACGTGGCCGATTACAGATAATCGCGGTTAAAAACCCCGGTTTGAGAAATATTCTTTCCTCCTCCGCCAAAATCACCATCCGGAGATGATGGTTGCTCCATCGGGATATCTGACGAACAACCGGGATGTTCTCCCTCCCACCCCGCCCGGGCCACCCGCGGCAGAAGGCCTCCCGCGGGCCGGCGAGCCAAAGCGCGTTGCGGTAGCCGCCCTGGCCGGAGACGGAGCGGTGGCAGGGCGCCCCTCAAGGCCCGGAGGGGGATACAGTGCTGCGGTGAGCCCGAGAAACCCCCAGGGGAGCCCGCTACCCGATCTCCCCGGCAAGCCGGAGGTATGCCGCCTCGAGCGCCTCGATATCCTCCCTCGCGGGGTCGTCGTGGCCGTAGGCAAGGCGGTCCGCATCCGCAAAGAACCGGGCAAGCCCCTCCCGATCCCCGGGGAAGGCATCCAGGGCGTCCGCAACGGTGATGATGCGGGAGCCGGTCCGACCCCGGATCAGGGCGATCATCTCCCGCGAGAGGAGGCGCGCTGCTTCCCGGGCCCTTCCCTCGTCAAGGGAGACCCGCCACGGGGCCGGAGGCGTCTCCACAGCCGCAGGGGAGAGAGCAGCCGGCACCTCCCCTGCCACGACAGGGGCGATCTCCGCTTCAACGGCCGGGAGGTCCCCCTCCTCCCCGGCCGGGGAGGCCTGCCGGCGCTGCCGGTAGAGGTACCCGGCGCCGACGGTCACGCTGCCGGCAAGAAGGCCGAGAACGAGGAGAGAGGGAGCGCCATCCCCCTCAGGGGGCGGGGTGGTCGTGTTCCCCGGGGTGGTGGCGGGAGCCGCGGTTGCCGTAGAGGGAGTTCCCGCCGTGGGAGAGGGAGTTACCGCCGTGGAAGGGGGGGTTCCCGCCGTGGGAGAGGGAGTTCCCGCCGTGGTCGAGACCCTGATCACCTCGTGGAGCGAGGCCACGACGCCCGTGGTGCCGTCCGCGGTGAGGGCGACGTGGTTGACCCAGCCGTTGAGGGCGTAGGTGTCGAGGAGGCGCCCGGCGCCGTCGAGGAGATAGGCCCGCCCGTCCATCGAGCCGGCAAGAACACGGGAGCCGTCCTGCGACACAGCAACGTCCCGGATCCAGCCGCCGGCGGCAAACGTCCAGACCGCCCCTCCCTCCCGGTCAAAGCAGGTGAGGGTGTTGTCCTGCAGCCCGAAGACGACACGGGAGCCGTCCTGCGCGATCGCGAGCGCAGTGACCGGGCGGGGACACCGGTGCGTCCAGAGAGTTGCCCCCGTGCGGTTCAGGAGGCGAACGCTCGCGTCCGAGGCCGCGGCGATCTCGTTCCCGGTCCCGGAGACGGCGACGGCGGTCCCGCCCGTGAGGCTATCCTCCAGCGCCCAGAGGCTCCGCCCGGCGCCCGTATAGTAAAAGAGGCCGCGGGTGGAGATGACCGCAACGTACTCGCCCTTCCCGGAGAGGGCGACGTCGCGGATCCCGGAGAGGGCCTCGACCCCGTCATCGGGGTCGCCCCGGGTGTCGGCCGTGGCACGGAGGGTGCCGTCGGCGTCATAGAAGTACACCTTGCCGAAACGATCCGCCGCCACAACCCGCTTCCCGTCCGGGAAGAGGGCAAGGGCCACGGCGGCGGAGGGCAGGTCCCGCCTCCAGATCACCGCAGCGTCCCGGCCAAAGAGGGTGAGGGAGGGGCCGGCCGCCCCCGCGATCAGGCGCCCGTCGGCAGAGCAGGCGGTCAGCCCCGCCGTCCACTCCTGCCAGAGAGGGGTGCCGTTGCCGGCAAGGAGGCAGAGCCGATCCCCGCCGGTCAGGACATACGAGCCGTCCGGAGTCAGGGACAGACCGGTGATCTCGGACGGCACGGAGTGGGTCCAGAGGGGGCTCCCTGCCAGGGCACCGGCCGGCAGGGCGGCAAGGAGGAGACAGACACCGAGAAAGACCATCGCGCACCGCATACGCGAGAATGTTTCTGGAGCGATACCATAATGTTTCCGTTTTGTATAAAGGGGCATTTAAAATAGTATAATCATGATCCGGGCCCGATGGAACCGGGGACCAGAGGTCCCGGCACCCGCTCACCCCCCGATTCCCCCCGTCCGCCCGGAGACGGGAAGGCATCATTTCAATAAGATTATCTCTTGCAGAGCCGAAATTTAGTCAGGATGGCGGGTGCGAAGAAATACTATGCTGCGGCCGTACTCGCAGCCTGGCTCATCATCGTCGCCTTCTTCATGGTCCTCTCCCGCACGCTCGACCTTGAGGTCTTCTTCGTCCTCGCCCTGATCGGGCTTCTGGTCGTCGCGGTCCTGATCGACGGGGCCTTCTCGCGCCCCCGCTACATGCGGTATATCGGCTACCTCATCGCCGCCGGAGTCGCCCTCTTCGCCTACATCGTCGCCCAAAAAATCCTGGAGATCCTTGCCGCATGAACCCCCGGGCCTCGCGCGCCGTCCTCATGGCGGCAGCCGTCCTCGTCCTCGTCCTCCTCGGAGCCCGGGCGGCCGACCCCGTCCTCTACACGGCCGAGAACATATCGACCGCCGCCCACGCCGACCCCGCGACCG
>JAGVUK010000031.1 GCA_019136335.1 Methanomicrobiales archaeon | reverse complement strand
CAATGGAGATATTCCCATGCTCCACTTCATGAGGAGATCCCGGAGAGGAACCAGTTCCGGGGCGGTTCTCCCCTGTCTATCCTTTCGGGAAACCGGCGTCGATACCGCTTCCTGGCACGGCTTTCCACCGGGTATCCCCACGCACTGCCCCCGCCCCTACCAGGGCGGGGTGGGGGGTGCCGGAGAGGATCTTCCGGGTATCGTTTTGCCCGGGGAGGGGACGAGCCCCCTCCCCGGCCCCCTCCCCCGATTGCGATATCCACCACGGTCCACAGTCCGGGGATATGTCCGGGGGAAGACCCAGACCCGGGCTGGCTCTCCCCCACCCCTCTGGAAAAACGGCGTCAGCATCACCCCCTGACACGGCTTTCCACTGGCTATCGCAAGCACTGCCCCCGCCCCCCAGGGCGGGGGAGGAGCGCGAAGCGCGGGAGGGGTGGGGGGTGCCGGAGAGGATCTTCCGGGTATCATTTGCCCGGGGGGGGACGAGCCCCCTCCCCGGGCCCCTCCCCCGGTTGCGATAGCCACCACGGTCCACTGCACGGGGAGATCCGGGGAAGAACCGGATTCTGGCTGGCTCCACCTGGTCCCTCTCGCCATCCGGCGCCAGATCGAGAAACCCGCATGAGGACTTCTTCCCCGGGCACGGCCTCCCGGGTATCGCCATGACTGCCCCCGTCCCCAGGGGCGGAGGAGGAGGCCGAAGGCCGGGCGGGGTGGGAGGTGCCGGAGAGCGCGTATGGGTATCCGCCAGGGAGGTTTCAGGGAGGAACTTACGGGTACCTACTTGCGGGGAGGGGGCAGGGGCTTGCAGAGAGGTGGTTCGGGGCATCATTTTGCCGGGGGAGGGGGCTCGCTCCCTCCTCGATCCCCTCCCCCATGGGCGAAGAGCCACCATGGTCCAGTGTACCGGGACAAGCCTGGAAGAACCGGGTCCGGGACCGCACTCCCGGGATGAGGGGTGGCGCGATGAGGCAGGTCACCCCCCGTAGAATATGCTTGCGATACCGTAGAGGTCCATATCCACGGTCTTGAGGTTCGCCACCGCCTCCTCAAGCGGGACCGCGACGATCTCATTGCCCCGGAGGGCGACCATCTTCCCGAAGTCCTTCTCCCTGATAAGATCCGCCGCCGCCACCCCGAAGCGGGTCGCGAGCACCCGGTCGTGCGCCGTCGGCGACCCTCCCCGCTGGACGTGGCCGAGCACCGTCACCCGCGTCTCCATGCCGAGCCGGTTCTCGAGCTCGTCACGCAGAAACGTGCCGATGCCGCCGAGCGTCACGTGCCCGAACTCGTCCATCCGGGCCGACTGCGTGATCACCCCTTCCCGTCCCTTCGGCTGGGCTCCTTCGGCGACCACGACGATGCTGAACTTCTTCCCCCGCTCGTAGCGTGCCAGGAGGTGTCCGGCGACCTCGTCAAGGTCGAACGGGACCTCCGGGATGAGGATCTGGTCGGCCCCGCCCGCGATCCCGGCCACGGTCGCGATCCACCCGGCATGCCGGCCCATCACCTCCACCACCATAACCCGGTGGTGCGACTCCGCCGTCGTGTGGAGGCGATCGATCGCCTCGGTGACAATCGAGACGGCGGTATCGAACCCGAAGGTGTAATCGGTCGCGGCGACGTCGTTGTCGATGGTCTTTGGGACCCCCACCACCGGGATGCCCATCTGCGAGAGCCTGTTTGCGACGCCGAGGGTATCCTCGCCGCCGATCGCAACCAGCGCATCGATCCCGAACCTCCTGATGTTGTCCCGCAGCCGTTGCACGTCGGCCTCGTTCTTGAAGGGGTTCGTCCGCGACGTCCCGAGGATCGTCCCCCCCTTCGGGAGGATCCCCGTCACCGAGTAGTCGGTGAGCGGCTCGACGTTTCCGGCGACCAGCCCGAGCCATCCGTCCCGGATCCCGATCGTGTCGAACCCGTGCTTAGCCCCCGTCCGCACGACCGCCCGGATCACCGCGTTCAGGCCCGGACAATCCCCTCCGCCCGTCAGTACACCGACCGTCGTCATGTTCCTCCTCCATAGATCTTCATCGCCTCGTCCACACCCGCATCGTCGAGGGTGATCGCCGATATGGCGTTGCAGAACCGGACCGCCTCGTCAAGTGACCGCTGGTGGATGTTCCTCCCGGTCGCGTTCCCGACCGTGCCGCCGATGTGGATCTGGTCGTGGAGCTGTTGCAGGAACTCCGGCACGCTGGCCTGCGACCCGCCCGCACAGACAACGCCCGTCCTGCCGGCCGCCGCCACCGCCTCCCGGAGGAGCGCGGCGTCGGGCGGCCCGCCAACTTTCGGTGGGTTCACCTTCGCGAAATCGCTCCCGAGAGCCGCCGCCACCCCCGCCGCCCCTGCAACCAGGTGCGGGTCGCGCTCGTCCTTGACCGCTTTCCCGCGGGGGTACATCCAGAACACAGTGACAAGCCCGTTTGCGTGCGCGTGGTTGACGATCTGGGCAGCCTGGTAGAGCATCATCGGCTCATACTCGCTCCCGAGGTAGACCGTGTAGCCGACGCCGAGGATTGAAAGCCCCGTCCGGTCCCGGAGTTCGACGGCTTGCCGGACGTGGTGGAGCTCCGAGCTCTGCGGGTCCCGCTGGGAGGTCCCGACCAGGTTGGTCTTCGAGTTGAGTTTGACGAGGTAGGGCACGTCCCGGTAATCCGCGCCATATCGCGCGATCAACCCGAGTTGCGTCGCAAAGACCCCGATCCTCGCCCGGCTCGCGATCCGGAAGAGATGTTCAGGGTCGGCGTCCTCGGGATGGATGCCGGTCCCGAAGAAATCGTCGTTGAGGTGCTCGATCTTCTGGTCCCCGGCAAACGGTACCTCTCCTGCTCCCCGGGAGGCACATCGAGAGGAACCCTGATATCGCGTGCAGGTGGCATACCCCTTCCTCCCAGTCCCCACATACTTAAACGTTGCTTCGGTCACGGGAGACGGGGTAGGCCAGGCCGGATCTCCGGGGCACCGGGGCCTCCGGGCGAGGTGAGCCGCTTCCCGGGGAGGCGGATCCTCCCCCGGGAAGCGTACCGTCGCCGCCGGCCGCTATCTGCGGTTGAGTGGCATTTGGGAACGTTTATTTTGCTCTCCGTCAGAATTATTGATAGAATGCCTGGCGCTGTCCTTCCGGTTGAACGCAGCGCCGCATAGCGACTCAGGGATAGCCAAATGGATGTTCTGTCAATCCTCATCGACTGGTTCCCGTATCTTCTCTCCGGCGTTGCCGTTACCCTCGGCCTCGTCTTCGCCGCCCTCGGCCTCGGATTCCTCCTCGGGCTACCCATGGCGATCGGCCAGGTATACGGTTCCCGCCCGGTGCGTTCTCTCGTCGGGGTCTACGTCTGGTTCTTCCGGGGTCTCCCCATCCTCGTCCTCCTCTTCCTCTTCTGGTTCGGCATATTCCCCGGGCTCGGGCTCGGCGATCTTTCGGCGTTCGTCGTCGGAGCAGTCGTGCTGGGCCTCCGGGGGGCGGCATACCAGTCCCAGATCTTCCGGGGGGCCATTCAGTCGGTCGCGGAAGGGCAGATGATCGCGGCGCGATCGCTCGGGATGAGCAGGCTCACCGCCATCCGCTCCGTCATCCTCCCCCAGGCGATGCGCATCGCCCTTCCCGGGTGGTCGAACGAGTACCCCAACATCCTGACCGATTCAGCGGTCTGTTACGCCATCGGGGTCGCTGAGCTGCTCACCCTCGCGTCGAGGATCGTTGCGCAGACCAACGTGATGATGCCGATCTACCTCGCCACGGCGGGGATCTTCATCATCATGAACTACGGGGGCCTCAAAGTCCTGCACGGGCTGGAGAAGCGGGTGGCAATCCCGGGATTCGGGGCCGGAGCAGTGTAGAGCATGAACGACAACGACTACGTGCTGAGAGTTGAGGACATACACAAGTCCTTCGGAGATATGGAGGTGCTGCGGGGGATCTCGTTTGACGTCCAGAGGGGCGAGACGAAGGTCTTCATCGGCCCCTCGGGGACGGGCAAAAGCACGCTTCTACGGTGCATCAACCAGCTGACGCTGCCCGACCGCGGCAGGATCTGGCTCGACGGTGAGGAGGTCACGAACTCGGGAGCCCGGATTAACTACTTCCGGCAGAAGATCGGGATGGTCTTCCAGAACTTCTACCTCTTTGACCACCTCACCGCGGTCAGGAACGTCGAACTGGCGCTCCTGAAGGTCAGGGGTATGGGGAGAGCGGAAGCGCGCGAAAAAGCGCTCACCGAACTCCGGCAGGTGGGGATGGAGGAGTGGGCCGATCACTACCCGGCCGAGCTCTCCGGCGGCCAGGCCCAGCGGGTCTCCATCGCCCGGGCGCTTGCCATGGACCCGGACGTCATCCTCTTTGACGAACCGACGTCCGCGCTCGATCCCGAACTGACCCGGGAGGTGCTGGAGGTCATGAGGCGGCTGGCCCGGCAGGGGATGACGATGCTTGTCGTCACCCACGAGATGGGATTTGCCTGCTCTGTCGCAAACGAGATCCTCTTCATGGAGAACGGCGTGGTGGCCGAGCGGGGGGCGCCGGACATGCTCCTGCACGACCCACGGTTCACCCGCATGAAGGAGTTCATCGGCCGGTTTGATGGCCGCCCGGGAGACTGAGGAGAGGCATGGACCAGGCGACCTTCATCTTTGATATCCTCCTCCCGGCGCTGATGGAAGGGCTTGTCGTAACCCTGCAGCTGATCGCGTGCTCCGCCCCGTTCGGCCTCGCGCTCGGGGTCGCCGTTGCGACGGGGCGGCAGTACGGCGGCCGCGTCGTATCCTTTCTCTGCAAGACGTTTGTCTACCTCATCAAGGGCACGCCGCTCCTCCTCCTCCTCTTCATCCTCTACTTCGGTCTCCCGTCGATCGGGATAACGTTCTCCGCGTTCGTTGCATCGGTGATCGGTTTCATCCTCTGCAACGGGGCGTATAACTCCGAGTACATCCGGGGCGCGCTCACATCGATCAAGGACGG
>JAGVUK010000204.1 GCA_019136335.1 Methanomicrobiales archaeon | reverse complement strand
GCGGGGACCCCCGAGCCCCCGGCCGCGGTTCAGGTCCCCGGAAAAACCCCGGAATACCGGAAGAATACGCGAACGCCGGTGATCCGGGCCCGGCCGGCATGCATAAATAGGATTCCGGTTTTACCACCCCGGCGGTGAAGCAGCATGGTACAGGCAAAAGAAGGTGACACCGTCAGGGTGCACTACACGGGGAAACTGAAGGACGGTACGGTCTTTGATACATCCGGCGATCGGGCGCCCCTCGAGTTCACCATCGGCGGAGGGCAGGTCATCCCGGGGTTCGAGCAGGCCGTCGTCGGTATGGAGCCGGGCGAGACGAAGACCGCCACGATCCCGCCCGAAGAGGCCTACGGCCCCCACCGCTCGTCAGCGAGGTCTCGGAGTCGACCGTGACGCTGGACGCGAACCATCCCCTGGCCGGGCAGCCCCTGACGTTCGATATCCGGCTCGTGGACCTCGTCAGCGCCGGGTGAGAGGGAGGGGCGGGTTACAAAGAAGGCAGGCAGAAGGCCCTCCACCCGGGTGGGGGACGAATGCCGTCTGCCGGCAGTATCGGCGGGTTATTTTCGCCGTATCGTGCATCCTCATCTGCGGGTGTGAAGCGGGAATCACATGGTCTACACGTGCGCCGACCCCGTCACGGCCGCAGGAACCTCCGCAACCCCGCAAGCGGGCGGGTGTTCGCGATATCGTCCGCCGTGAGCCATCCCCGCCGGGCGGTCGCGACGCCGAGCTCCATGTAGCGGAGGTTCTCGCGGCTGTGGGCGTCCGAACCGAGCGAGAACCGGACGCCCGCCTCCCGGGCCGAGCGGGCGTTGACATCGGAGAGGTCCAGCCTGCCGGGGAAGGCGTTGATCTCTAAGAGGACGCCGAGCGCCGCCGCGGCCTCAAAGACCGCGGCGAGATCGATCCGGTAGGGTTCCCGCGCAAGGAGGATCCTTCCCGTCGGGTGGCCGATGATGTCGACGTGGTCGTTGTGCATCGCCGTGACGACACGTTCCGTCATCTCCCGCTCGGGCTGCCTGAACCCCGAGTGAACGCTCGCCACCACCACGTCGAGGTCGGCAAGGACGCTGTCAGGGAGGTCGATCCTGCCGTCCATACCGATGTTGCACTCGGTGCCGGAGAGGACGGTGACGCTGCTGCCGCCTTCGCGGTTGATCCGCTCGATCTCGCGCACCTGGTCGGCCAGGCGCTCCGGGGAGAGGCCGCGGGCGATATGAAGGGTCTCTGCGTGGTCGCAGACGGCGATGTACTCGTAGCCGAGCGCCGCCGCGGCCTCCGCCATCTCGCCGACGGAGTGGGCGCCCTCGCTCCACCGGGTATGGACGTGGAGGTCGCCCCGGATCGAACCGTAGCCGACGAGGTCGGGCAGGGTCCCGGCCCGGGCGGCCTCGATCTCGCCGCGGTCCTCCCTGAGTTCCGGCTCGATCCAGGCAAGGCCGAGCGCCCGGTAGATCCCGGCCTCGTCCTCCCCCGCGACCATGCGGTTGCTCGCAAGATCCACGAGCCCGTACTCGTTGAGCCGCCAGTTCCGCGCAATCGCGAGTCTCCGGAGAGCGATGTTGTGCTCCTTTGACCCCGTGAAGTACTGGAGCGCGGCCCCGAACTGCCCCTCCTCCACCACCCGGAGGTCGACCTGGACCCCGGTCGCGAGCACCACCGAGGTCTTCGTCGTCCCCCGGGCAAGGACCCGCGTGACCCCGGGAAGGGTGGAAAAGACCTCCATCACCTCCTCCGGGCGCGTCGATGTCGCGAGGATGTCGAGATCCCCGATCGTCTCCTTCATGCGGCGGATCGAGCCCGCGAGGCTCACCTGCCGGACCGAGGCGAGCCCCGCGAGCCGCTCCTCGATCTCCCGGGCGACCGGGAGGATATACCCGAGCAGGTGCCGCTTCTTCGCCGTCCGGCTCATCGCGATACCCGCGAGGATGTTCTGCTCGGTCTTCTCCCCGAACCCGGGAAGGTCGCGGATCCGGCCCGCTTTTGCCGCCGCCTCCAGGTCGTCGACGGACCGGATGCCGAGCTCGCGAGAGAGCACGGCCGCTTTCTTCGGCCCGATCCCCTCGATCCGGGTGAGTTCCTGCACGCCCACCGGGAGCTCGCGGCGCAGGGACGCTAAGTAGGCCAGGCTCCCGGTCTCGACGATCTCGCGGACCTTCCCGGCGATGCCCTTGCCGACCCCGGGGATCTCGTCGAGGCGCTCCTCCCGCGCGACGTCGGCGATATCCTCCGGCAGGGTCTCGATCGCCTGCGCCGCCCGCCGGTAGGCCTGCGGCTTGAACCGGACGCCCTGGATCTCGAGGAGGTCGGCGACCTCGGAGAGGATCGCCGCGACCTCAAGGTTGGTCATCCCGGGGAGCCTCTCCATACCTTACACCCCCCGCCGGCGGCGGAAGATGGCCGCGACCTCGGCGGTCGTCGTCGCCGCCTCGGGACTCCTGTCGTCCCGCCACCGCACGAACCGCGGGAACCGGAGGGCAAGCCCCCGCCGCCGCTCCGGGTCCCAGTTGCAGGTGTGGACCGGGCTTTCAGTGATCTCAAGCCCCAGCACCTCCACCACCTGTGCCGGCGTAAACCAGAAGTCGGGCGCCGCCTGCGGGGTCACCATCACCCGCGCCGGCTGCCGGTCCACCCTCGCGCCGGCGAACCGCCGGTGAAGGTCGGCGAGATCGGCGTCCGTAAACCCTGTCCCCATGGCGCAGACCGTCTGGAAGATGTCCTCCTCGTGGTTGTAGGCGGCGCAGAGGACCGAACCGCAGGTCCCGGCCCGCTTCCCCCGCCCGGCGTTGGCGCCGACGACGACGAGGTCGAGCGTATCGGAGAGATCTGGAGCGTAGTCGCTCTTCCACTTGATCCACTGCCACTCCCGCGCCCCCGCGCGGTAGAACGAGTCTTCTGCGCACGACTTGCAGACGATCCCCTCAAGCCCCCGCTCGATGCAGGCACGGTAGAACTCCGTGATCCCGTCGAGATCCTCCGTTACGGTGCGGCCCGCGGGGGAGATCCGCTCGTCCGGGGAGAGGACCGCCTCGAGCGCCGCCCGCCGGTCCGGGTAACTCCGGCGGAGGTATGAGTCGCCGTTCGCGTAGAGGAGGTCAAAGACCCGGTAGGTCGCGGGGATTTCGCCCGCGACCTCCCTGACCCGGTGCTTCCGGCGCCGCCGCATAAGCGTCTGGAAGGGGCGGTAGGTCCCGGTCTCGTGGTCGAACGCGACCGCTTCGCCGTCGAGGATGGCCGTATCGGCCGTGACGCACCCCCGGATGCTCCGGACGATGTCGGGATACTGGTGGGTGACGTCGGTCAGCCGCCGCGAAAACAGGGTGACGTCGTCGCCGTCCTT
>JAGVUK010000005.1 GCA_019136335.1 Methanomicrobiales archaeon | reverse complement strand
CTTCCGGGTTACGGGAAGTCCTGCATCGTCGTCTGGTAGAGGTTCGCCACCGTCTTCCAGCTCCGGCGGGCGCAGGGCGGCGGGTTCCCGTACTCACGGATGTAGTCGCGGAGAAATCCGATGGTTGTCGGGTCGGACGGGTAGCCGCTCCCGATCTTCCCGTACTGTTGCTCGAGTTCCCGGATCGCCCGGTCCCGGGTGACCTTCGCGACGACGCTCGCCGCGCCGACGATCTTGTAGCGGGCGTCCGCCCGGTGCTCGGCGACGACCGCACAGGGGAAGTCGAGGTGAGATGCGACCGTCCGGCCGTAGCGTTCCGCGTTCACGTCGCAGGCATCCACGTAGGCATACTCCGGGCGGAGCCCCATGAGCGCCTCGGCGTGGAGTTCGGCCACGCACGCGTTCATGCTCATCCTGCTCCGGGCATCGTCGATACCGGCGGCGTCGATGGTGACGATAGCGATCGCGAAATCGCGAAAGATGGCCCCGGAGGGCTTTCGAGTCCCGGATGGGGAGGGCCGCAAGATCCTCGACCGCCCGGCAACCGACGGCGGCAACCACCATCGGGCCGATGACCGAACCCTTCCCCGCTTCATCCACCCCGCAGATCACACACTCTGGTTTATTCGCAAGGTATTTCAATGGCAACGGTTGAATCCAGATGGAATGTACACCATCATCGTCGGCCTGGGGGGGATCGGCCGGAACCTGACTGCGATCGCCGTGAACGCCGGCGATTCCGTGGTGGTGATCGACCAGGACGAGGCGCGTGCGAGCGATATTCTGGAGCACTACGACGTCCTCGCCATCACCGGGAACGCGACCGATAAATCGGTGCTGCAGGATGCCGGGATCGACCGGGCCGATGCCCTGGTCGCCACCACGAGCGATGACGCCGTAAACCTGATGACCTGCTGGCTCGCCAAACGCTACAACGTGAGGAACGTCGTCTCGATCGTCAACCAGAAGGAGCACTCCGACCTCTTCAACGAGGTTGGGGTGAAGATCAGCGAGAACCCCGACGAGCTGGTGGCGAGCCGGCTCTATTACTGGGCGAAGAGCCCGAACCTCCAGCAGGTCGCCTCGATCCCCGGGGGCACCATCTTCGAGATCGTCGCCGAAGAAGGCGCGCCCATCACCGACCACGAGATCCGGGATCTCGATGTCCGCGACTTCGTCTTCATCGCCATCCGGCGTGCCGGGGGTGACCTCATCATACCGAGCGGCACCGTCCGTATCCGGCCGGGGGACGTCATCACGGTATTTACAAAAAAGGAAGCGGAAGGGGAGACGATAAAGACCCTCAGCAAGCAGTTGAAACGGTCAGGATAGAGCGTCTTTGAGTGATTTTAGTTCAAAGAGCATCTTTGGGTTCCGCTTGATCAGTTCCTTGATGAGCGCCGAGACCGAGAACTCCTTGAGGCTGATGTTTGCGATCGAATCCGCGAGGGTGTTGAGTTTCCTATCGTCAAGCGTGACGAAGTATTCCTTGACCTTGTAGTTCCGCTCGAGGAACTTGCCCATCCGCGATGCCCGCCACCCGGCGTCGTACGGCATCAGCGCCTCTTTCGAGCAGTTGCCCGCCGATATGCATTCGGAGGCCACCCGGGCGGCCAGCCTCCCGGTGAACATGGCGTTCCCGATCCCGCCGCCGGTGAGGGGGTCGACGACCCTCGCCGCGTCGCCGACGACCATAAGGCCGTCGCCGACCGTGCAGGGGAGCGGCCGGCAGACCGGGACACCGCCTGCGATACACTCGATCGTCTTCCCGTCGGGGAAGTTCTTCGCGACGAACCGATCAAGATAATCCTTCGCCCGCGTACCGTCCCGGCTCTTCCTGCCGGAGATGCCGATCCCGACGTTTGCCGTCCGCTCGCCCTTCGGGAAGACCCAGAGGTAGCCTTCGGGCGCGACCTCGTTACCCAGGTAGAAGTCCGTCGAACCCGCGTCGATATCGATGTCGGTGATCAGGTACTGCGCACAGCTCATCATCTCCCGGAGGGGCACGGTGGTGTCGAGCCCGGCCCGGCGGGCGAACTGCGCCTCCGTGCCGTCCGCAGCGATGACCACGTCTGCCCGGATCTCGGCCGGCGTCCCGACCGAGAGCACCTTCGCGCCCCGGACCGCCCCGTTGCCTGCCAGACGAGTTCCCGGTCAAAGACCTTCCGGTCGAGGACGTAGCCGACCTCGTTTCCCGCCCGGTCCTGTTCGAGGCTGATGGTGGTGCCGTTCGGGGCGATGAGCCGGGCACGCTCGATCTCCGCGGAGATCCAGCGGGGGTCGGGCTTGATGAACTCTCGTAAGAGTTCTTTGCCGATCCCCTCCGCGCACCGGACCGGTGTGCCGATGGCAGGACGCTTCTCGATGAGGCAGACCGAGTTCCCTGCTTCGGCCGCCGTCTTCGCCGCAAGAGCGCCGGCGGGTCCGCCACCGACGATGAGGATATCGTAGTTACTCTTCATGGACGACCTCCAGTGCCCCGAACGGGCACGCCCGTGCGCAGATGCCGCAGGCAATGCACTCCCGCTCAAGGCTGAGGTAGGCGTCGATCAGCTCGAGCGCATCCTCCGGGCAGACTGCGACGCAGGTGCCGCAGTATCCGCACTTGTCTCGGTTTATCCTGAGCATTGTACTCATGTTGTTGTTGTCATCGCAAAAACCTTTATGTTCCCTGCTTCCGGCGACGCCCGACTTGCCCATCCTCCAGGACAGGTACACCGATGTCCAGCGGCAGGTTGCGGGGACGACTGCAATGCAAAACCAGCTGGATATGATTCTGGACGAACTCAGGAGCATTCTTGTAGCGGACCCGGCGAAGGCGCTGGAAGCGATCAGGCTGATGCAACAGGACGCACAGAAGCCGGCGGCGTGAAGGCCCGGGCACAACCCTATTTGGGGACATTCACCGGTCCGGAGGCCCTGCACCGGCTGGTCGACAAAACGGATCAGGGCGCTGGTGGGGTGTGTGGTGAATGTTGACCAGGAGAAACCTATTTGAGGTATCCGCGGGCATTATATCATATCCCGAGGTGAAGTGACGATGGCAAAACCAATCGAACTTGGGCTTACCCTTGAGGGCGAAGATGCCCGGCGTTTTCATGAGTATATGGAGAGGCCCACCTATACCGACGATGCACGGGAACTGATCCGATTTGCAGCGCGAGAAGCGAAAAACCGGCGTCTGTGAACATAACATGCCTCTCCGGGCGCTCTGTTTTTTACCGCTTTCCAGGGACTCGGACGTATCGACCTTCAGCTGTGGCCATGACGATCTGGACGAATTCCTGATCGAGGATTCGATGGAGTATCAGCAGCAGCGCCTATCCGTAACCCGCCTTGCGTATATCAACTCTGAAATTGTAGGGTTTTTCACCCTGGTGACCGATTGCATCGATGCAAAACAGGTAGCCCCGGAGGACGGGAGGCGGGGGTATCCTTACCGAAAGTATCCTGCAATCAAAGTTGCCCGGCTGGCAACATCAAAAAAACATCAGAGAAACGGCATTGGTTCTCTGATGCTCCGTGAGGTCCTGACGCTCACGATAATGGTATCTGAATATGTCGGATGCAGGATCATTACCGTGGACGCAAAACCGGAATCCGTGGGCTTCTACGAGAGGTTCGGGTTCAAGCGGGCGAAGAGCCGACGTTCTGATCCTGTCCCGATGTATATGGACTATCATAGACTGCTTGAGGAAGAATACCTGACGGGGTGAGCATACGCCGGCGGCCTTGGAGCCCCTAATTTGCGCGAAATGCGTCCGGTTCTGTAATTGGGCCAAATATCTTTGTGGGTTGCTCCTTTGGTTCCCTTCTGCGGCCTTGGACACTATACGAGTGGAACGCCGACCGGCCCACCGGGCGTCTAACGGACGTTTCGGCCCCGGACGGTTACCCGCACCGGGGCGCCCCGGTGCCGGCGAAGGTATAAGCCTCTCCCATTTCCGAAACGATAGGGTATAGAAGAGAGAACCACCCGAAATAGCACAAGGCTACGTATATACTAATAGATGTTAGCACAAAATTATCTGGGATATGGGGATGCTATGGGACTGAAGGGTGGACCTACGCAGGACGAGGTCATGGCGGTCTCGCTCGCGAAACTCGGCATCCGCCCGGGCGACCGGGTGGCCGATGTCGGGTGCGGGACCGGAAAGGTCGCCGTCGCCGCGTCGAGAGTGGCGGGTCAGGTCTACGCGATCGACCAGCGGCCGGAGGCGATCGCCTATGCCCGGCGGGAGGCGGCCGCCGCCGGCGCCGGGAACATCGAGTTCTTCGAGGGCGACGCGGTGGACGTCCTCCCGGGGTTCGGCCGGCTCGACGCCGCCTTCGTCGGGGGGTCACGCCGCCTGCCGGAGGTCCTCGATATCCTCGCCGGGAAGGTGCAGGGGAGGATCGTCGTGAACGCGGTGATGGTCGGGACGCTTTATACGGCAATCCGGAGCATGCAGCGCCTCGGGATCTTCGTGGAGGCCGTCCACCTCCAGGTTTCCCGGTCCGCCGGTATCGCCGGCGGGGTGATGTTCAAGCCCGTCAACCCCGTCTACATCATCGTCGGGGGTGCCGGATGCTCGTAGGTGTGGGGCTCGGGCCCGGCGACCCGGAACTCCTGACCCTGCGGGCGGTCCGGCTCCTCCGTGAGGCATCGGCGGTCTTTGTCCCCGGGAAACTTGCCTACGACCTGGTGCGGCCCTACCGCCCCGACGCCGTCATCCTCAACTTCCCTATGACGAGCGATGAGGCTTACATCCGCCAGTGCCTCGAGGAGAACGCCGGCCGGATAGCGCCGCAGGCTCTCGACGGCCTTGCGGTCTTTGGGATCATCGGGGACCCGAACTTCTACTCGACCTTCTCCCGCCTCTGCGAGGTGATCAGCGAGCACTACCCGGAGATCGCGTTCTCGACCGAGCCCGGGATCAGCTCGATCACCGCGTTCGCCTCCGTGGCGAACGTCCCGGTGGCCGGCGGGTTCTTCGTCTCGGACGGGAACGGGCCGGAGTCCCGGATCTTCATGAAAGTCCGCCGTCCGGCGGCGCTCGCGGCCGACCTGAAGACAGAGGGCTACACGGAGTTCGTCCTCGTGGAACGGATGTTCCTCCCCGGACAGCAGGTCTACCGGGGGGA
>JAGVUK010000276.1 GCA_019136335.1 Methanomicrobiales archaeon | reverse complement strand
TTTAATAATTGCTTTGGGATATTTCCTGTTTTTTAAAGGAAATGCGAGATTGTCATATACACTCATGTGCGGATATAGAGCATAATTTTGAAAAACCATTGCAATATTTCGATCTTTGGGCTTAACATCATTAGTAAGAACTCCATCAATCAACAGATCTCCACTAGTGATATCTACTAAACCTGCAATCAGATTAAGCAGTGTGGTTTTTCCGCAGCCTGATGGCCCGACCAGAACCACAAAATCATGATCATCAATTTTCAGATTTACATCCTTAACAGCAAACCGTCCTTTATCATATGATTTTGAGACACCGATCAATTCTACTGCAACCATGAACAACCCGATAAGTATGAGTATGATACTTCAAAGTATTATAAACAGCATTGAATCCGTTCTTTGATGCGGCACGCGCAGTGCATGGCAACATCAGGTAGACCGGGTCTACGTTGCACTTGTGCTATATTTTGAGAAGTTGCTTTTAGGGCACTTAATGGAGACTAATCAGAAATCCCTAAACCACTCCACTCCCATAACCTCTTCATGCACTCCATCGTCACCGGCGGGGGTAGCGTCTCAAATTTTCTGTAATTTGTCTGAGCCCTGTCTCCGCGTCTGATCATCCCATCTTCCGCGGTAACGCTCCTCTCTTCTGGAATAATCAAGTACGTCATCAAGTGTCAATGGCGGTGATGTAAATGAAAACCCGTATATGAAACCGCGCGAAAGAAACATGACATCAGCATCCGGAGATCGATAATCCATGCACATCCCCATCGCCCAGCCCTCCCTCGGGAACGAGGAGAGCGACGCCGTCCTCGCCGTCCTTGCCTCCGGCATGATCGCCCAAGGGCCGGTCACCGCCGCCTTTGAAGAAGAGTTCGCCGCCTACTGCGGTGTCCCCCACGCCGTTGCCGTCTCGAATGGGACCACCGCCCTCCACGCGGCGCTGCTCGCGGCCGGGGTCGGGCCGGGGGACGAGGTGATCGTCCCGGCCTTCACCTTCTTTGCGACCGCCTCCTCAGTCTCGATGTGCGGTGCCCGTCCCGTCTTTGCCGACGTCGATGCCGCGACCGCCACGATCGACCCGGCCGATATCCTCGCAAAGGTCACCCCGAAGACAAAGGCCGTGATCGGCGTCCATCTCTACGGCCAGCCCTGCGACGCCGGGGCAATCCGGAAGATCTGCGACGACAGGGGTCTTGTCTTCATCGAGGACGCCGCCCAGGCCCATGGTGCGGAGTACCACGGAAGACGGACAGGGGCGCTCGGCGACCTCGCCTGCTTCTCCTTCTACGCGACGAAGAACCTGGCGACCGGGGAAGGCGGGATGGTGACGACGGGATCGGACGAGTACGATCAGCATCTTCGCCGGCTCATCAACCATGGCCAGAGCGAGAAGTACCTCCATACCGAGCTCGGCTACAACTACCGCATGACCGACATCAACGCCGCGATCGGGAGGGTGCAGCTCGCGAAACTCGACGGCTTCAACCGCCGCCGGCAGGAGAACGCCGCCTACTACGGTGCTCACATCACGGCGCCGGGGCTCGTGCTCCCGTCGGTCGCCGCCGGCCGGAGCCACGTCTGGCACCAGTACTCCCTCCGGGTCACCGAGAGGTTCCCCCTCTCCCGGGATGACCTTATGGCCTATCTCCGCGAGCGCGGGATCGGCTGCGCCGTCCACTACCCCATAGCCCTCTCCCGGCAGCCCTACTACGCCGGGGCGGCAACCTGCCCGGTCGCGGAGTCGCTCGCGGCCTCGGTCCTCTCGATCCCGGTCCACCCGAACGTCACCGATGAAGGCCGGGCCTATGTCGCTGAGACGATCAACGGGGTGATCTAGATGGACGCGGGCGTCATCGGCACGGGGACGATGGGCAGGAACCACGTCCGGGTCTACTCCGAGCTCAAGGAGGTCGGGACGACCTACGTCTACGACCTGAACACGAAGGCGGCCGAAGAGGTCGCCGCCGCCACCGGGGCGGAGGTCTGCCGCTCGATGGAGGAACTCCTCCGGAAGGCTGACTGCGTCTCGGTCGTGGTTCCGACCCCCTACCACCTCAGGACGGCGGGAGAGGTCATCGCCGCCGGGGTGCACGCCCTCATCGAGAAGCCCCTCTGCATCACCGTGCGCGAATGTGAGGATCTGATCGGCCAGATCCCCGACGGGCTGACCGTCGGCGTCGGGCACATCGAGCGGTTCAACCCGGTCGTCACCGAGGCCGCGAGGATCGTGCGGGATCCCCTCTACGTCTCCTTCCACCGGCACAACCCGGCCTCGGCACGGGTGACCGGGAGTTCGGTCGTCGAGGACCTGATGATCCATGATATCGACGTCGCGTTCAACGTCCTCTTCCCGGGGCAGGAGTATACCGTCCACGCGAGCGGGACCGGGGATGTCGCCGCAGCGCTCGCGGCCTTCGGGCGGACGCCGGTCTATCTCTCGGCATCCCGGAAGGCCTCGAAGAAGACCCGGTCGATCTACATCGAGGAGGAGGACCGGACGATCGAGGGGGACTTCATGACCCAGGAGGTCTACGTTCACCGGAAGCCCGAGGCCTACGGCCAGGAGAACGGGCTCTACCGTCAGGAGAACATCATCGAGAAGCTCCTGGTGAACAAGGTCGAGCCGTTGAAGATCGAACTCTCGACGTTCGTCCGGGCCGCCCGCGACGCCAAACCCTTCCCGGTGACGCCGGAGCAGGGGCTTTCAAACGTCCGGGTCTGCGAGGCGATCTCCCGGAGCCTTGCGGCATGAAGGTCCTCTCGGTCGTCGGGGCCCGGCCCCAGTTCGTCAAGTGCGCCCCGGTCTCCCGGGAACTCCGGAAGGTCCACGAGGAGGTCCTCGTCCACACCGGGCAGCACTACGACTATGCGCTGTCCGAGGTCTTCTTCCGGGACCTCGGGATCCCGGCACCGGACTACCACCTCGAGATCGGGTCGGGGAGCCACGGCGTCCAGACCGGCCGGATGCTCGCCGCGATCGAGGATGTT
>JAGVUK010000121.1 GCA_019136335.1 Methanomicrobiales archaeon | reverse complement strand
GCAAGGCCCATCCCCGGCCGGTCCAGTTCCGCGGCGGCGACGATCGCCTCGAGCACCGCATCGGTCCCGGCGGCGGCGACGACCGTCAGGACGATCTCTTTCTCAGGCTCGATGGTGATCCCAAGAAGCGTCTTAACCTCATGGATCCCGGTCCCGCGGCCGAGGAGGATGGTCCCCCCCTCGGCCCCGGCACGGCGGGCCGCCGTGATCACCGGCTCAGACCAGCCTCTCCTTACAATCGTGACGATCAGTTCGTTATCGTACTCGCTACTCATGTCTCTTCACCTCGTGTTCTCCGGTAGATGATGCCGAGCGCCAGCACCGAGATGATAGGTGCCAGCGCTATCAGCGCGATCAGCCCGAAACCGTCGGTGACGGGATTGCGGCCCTCGATCCCCGCCGCGACCCCGACGGCAAGGGAGAGGAGGAAGGTGACCGCCATCGGGCCGGTGGCGACACCCCCGGAATCGAACGCTATCCCGACAAACTCTCCATCGGAGAAGAGGAGAAGGATGATGGCGAGGAGATAGCCGGGGATGAGGAAGGAGAGGAGCGGGATGCCGTAGACGAGACGGGCCATCCCGAGCGATACGGAGACGGCGACACCGAAAGAGAGCGTGTAGAGGATGAGGGACCTCCCGATGGAGCCGCCCGACGATTCTTCGACCTGGTAGCAGAGGACCCGGACCGCCGGCTCCGCGTAGGTGGTAAGGAACCCGAGGAGGAACCCGAACGGGATCAGCAGCCACCGCTGGTCAAGCGCGGCGACGGCCTCCCCTATCTCGCGGCCCGCCGGGAGGAACGCGACGTTGACGCCCTGGAGGAAGAGGACCATGCCGAGGAACGCAAGCAGGATCCCTTTCGCGAGATTTGCGACGTAGACCCGCGGAAGTTTCAGGTAGAGCGCCTGGAAGACCCCGAAGAAGAGGAGCAGCGGGAGGAGCGCCCGGGCCACCTCGATGGTGATCCGGTCCACGCCGTCAAGGAGCGCCGCCACGGTCAGGAGAAGATCACCCCCATAACCATGACGCCGAGGATGGGGCCGAGCGAGGCGAGCCCGATCAGCCCGAAACCGTCCGCAAGGGCTGACCGCCCGGCAAGGACCGCACTGACGCCGATCCCGAGGGCCAGGATGACCGGGACCGTCAGGGGCCCGGTCGTCACGCCGCCCGCATCAAACGCGATGGCAAGGAAGTCCGGCGGCGCAAAGGGTGCAAGGATGAGGACGGTTCCGTATCCCGCGGCGAAGAGATAGGCGAGCGGGACCGCGAAGATGATCCGGAGGACCGCCACGGCGACAAAGAACCCGACGCCGACCGCGATGACGACGATGAGGGGCTCCTCGGGTATGCCGCCCCGGGAGACGGTATCGACCATGCCCGCAAGGACACGGACGTCGGGCTCTGCCACGGTGGCAAGGAACCCGAAGAGGAACGCCCCGAGGACGACCAGGGCGAGCGAACCCCGGGCGGGGAGTTCGGACCCGATCGCCTCGCCGACCGGGAGGAGGCCCGCCTTTACGCCGGAGAGAAAGAGCGCGATCCCGAGGACGACCATGCCGCTCCCGAGCAGGAAGTGAAGGAGGGCAGACGGCGGAACCCCGAGCACGCCGAGATCGAGGATGACGATGACGAGGATGATAGGGAGGACTGCCCGGAGAACCTCGGAGATCGACTCCCTGATATCCCACATCGTGCCGCCGCTCCTGCCCGGGTGTGCCGGGTGGATCGGCTACTGGGTCATGGGGAGAGATAAAGGCAGTGCCCACCGGTCAGTGCCGCTTCTCCCACTTCAGGAGTTCCGTTACCTCCGAGAGCGTTCGCCCGCGCCGGATCTCTTCGCGGATGCGCTCCTCGGTCTTCTTCACTTCCATTGCCCGGCGTGCGACCTCGTAGGCGCGTTCCCGGGGGACCACCACGACCCCGCTCTCGTCGGCGACGATCCAGTCTCCGGGCCGGACCTCCTGCCCAGAGCAGGTGATCTCGGTGTTGATCTCCCCAAGACCCTTCGGTTCGCCGGCGTTCGGGGCGGTCGCCCGGGCAAATACCGGGAACCCCATCTCCCTGATGTCGTCGACATCCCTCACCGCCCCGTCGATCACGACACCCGCAATCCCCCGGTTCCTTGCGGAGTGGGTGGCAAGTTCCCCCCAGGGGGCGACGTGCGTTCCCCCGTCGTTGCTGATGACGAGGACGTCGCCGGGTCCGGCGACGTCGATCGCCTCGACGGGTTTTGCCCAGTCCCCGGCGATGGTCCGGACCGTCACCGCCGGGCCGACTGCTTTCACCCTGCCGCAGATGGAGGCGATGCCGGTCATGGCTCCCTTCCGGTGCATGGCATCGGTGACGTTCGGCGCAGAGACCGCTTCCAGCAGGCGGCGGACGGCGGCGGACGGGCTCTCCTCTTCCCGCGGCCGGACATCGGGCCGGCCGATGGCATCCCGAACCCGCTGCGCCGCTCCGGTCACGTCGGCGGCCTTGATGATATTTCCCCCGACGATGACGATCGAAGCGCCGGCAGCGACCGCCTCGGACGCCGTCCCGGCATCGAGCCCTCCCGCGACGGCGATGGGCACATCAATCTCCCCGGTAAGGCGGCGGAGGAGGTCGAGCGACGACCTTCCGATCATCTGCTGGTCGATGCCTACGTGGGCGTTGATGTAGTCGACACCGAGTGCCGCAAGTTCGCGAGACCGGGAGACAGGGTCGCTGACGTTGATGAGGTCGGCCATGATCCGGACGCCGTACTTCCGGCCCGAACGAACCGCCTCGGCGATGACGGTGTCGTCCGCGTCGGCAAGGATGCAGACGACGCCGGCACCGGACTTCGCCGCCATCTCCACCTCGACGGCCCCGGTGTCGGCGACCTTCATGTCCGCGACAATCTCGTGCTCGGGGAAGCGTTCCCGGAGCGTCCGCACGGCCCGCATGCCCTCGCTCTTGATCAGGGGGGTCCCGGCCTCTATCCAGTCCGCGCCACCACGGACCGCCTCACCCGCGATCTCT
>JAGVUK010000260.1 GCA_019136335.1 Methanomicrobiales archaeon | reverse complement strand
GAGATCCGGCTCCTCCACGTGGCGAACGTGCGCAATACCCTGGCGGCTCCGGAGATCCTCGACCACGACCGGGAGGTGCTCGAGGCATGGCGGGAGCGGCTGATCGCGTGCGGGGCTCCGTCCGTGACCGTGGAGGTGGTCAGCGGCATCCCCTCGATCGAGATCGTCGAGCGGTCGGAACGGGACGACTACGCGCTCATTGTCCTCGGCTCCCACGGGCGGAACCTTCTCTCACGGGTGCTCCTCGGCAGCACCACGGAAGGCGTCCTCCGGAACGCCAACGACCCGGTCCTCCTCGTCCGGCTGCGGATCATCGAGACCGGCGATGGAGCGATCTGCCGGCTCGCGACCGACCGGCTCTTTGGGTGCATCCTCTACGCGACGGACTTCTCGGCGTATGCCGAGCGGTGCATCCCCTGCCTGGCGTGGATGGCCGCGGCGCACCCCGAAGAGGTGATCGTCGCCCACATCCAGGACCTCCGGCACCTCGCGTACGCCTCGCCCGAACAGATGGCGGCGTTCAACCGCCGCGACGAAGGGCGGCTGGCGGCTCTGAAGCAGCAGTTCGAGGCAGCCGGGTTTGCAAACGTCGGCACCGTCCTCCGGACGGGGAACGCGATCGACGAGGTGCTCTCCCTTGCGAAGGAACGCGGCGCAACACTGATTGTTCTGGGAGCGAAGGGGCGGCACGGGATTGCAGAACAGATCTTCGGCGGAGTGGCCGAAGCGGTCGTGCACCGGTCGGAAAGCCACGTGCTGGTGGTACGGTAATTCAGGAGAGCTAGATATGGCAGAACAGGAACTCGTCGTCGAATGGCGGCATATCGGAAGAGACATCGAGAACACCTGCGAGCGGTGCGGCGAGACCGGACGGGCGGTGATGGACGTCGTCGAGCAGATCCGGCCCATCCTCGAGGAGGAGGGCATCGCGGTCCGGGTTGTCGAGACAGCCCTCGAAAACGAGGCGATCGAAGAGTCGAACAGCATCCTCTTCAACGGCGTGCCGCTCGAGGATCTTATCGAGGGTATGGAAGTAACCAGCACGCCCTGCGCCTCCTGCGCCTGCATCACCGGGCAGGACGATGCAGCGTGCCGTGCTATCGAGTATAACGGCGAGCGTTACGAGTCGATTCCGCCGGAGCTGATCGCCCGGGCGGCACTCAGGGCACTCGGGATAGCGACTACAGTAGAATAACGTGATAACTATGACAGCAATCGAAGAGATTCAGAAGATGGGATCGACGATGAAGGAGATCCTCGGGCTCTCCGGCTCGCCCGTCGGCGTGCGGATCGTGAAGCGGGGCGATGAGATCGCAGAGGCCGAACCCGCAGGGGGACACCGGTTCTGCCAGGCGCTGATGCGGGGGAGGCGCGGCGACCATGTCGTCGTGACCGCCGAGACGATCGCGTGCCCGGCGGCTGCCCGTGCCTTCGGGTTCAGGCCGCTCCCTGAGGCGCTGAAGTCGGGGAAGGGGCTGGTCGGATTCGGGATCACCAAAGAAGAATCGGTCGGACAGCAGATGTTTGTCGGGATGACGACCTTTGAGCCGGGCGAGATCATCCAGCTCGACGTCTTCCCGCTGGATGCCGCCGGGAGCGAACCCGACATCGTGGTCGTGGAGGACGAGGTCGAGAAACTGATGTGGATCGTCCTCGCCTACATGCATGTCCGCGGGGGAGAACGGGTATCGGGCTCGACCGCCGTCCTGCAGGCGACCTGCGTGGATGCGACGATCATCCCCTACGTCGAAGACCGGCTCAACTACGGGTTCGGCTGCTACGGATGCCGGGACGCGACCGATATGGGGGCGGGCGAGGCGATCCTCGGGTTCCCGGCGCGCTACCTCCCCGAGATCGTCGAACACCTCGAGTACCTGAACAAAAAGGCGCTCCCGCATTCCCGGGGCAAACATGCCCTTGCGGCGCTCACGAAACAGCGGAGTGCCACCGAGCAGGGTTCCTGCTCGTCGCTCTGAAGAGGGTCTGATACCATGAAGAAGAGAGTCCTCTTTGTCTGCACCCACAACGCCGCCCGCTCGCAGATGGCGGAAGGCTACATGAACGCCCGCTACGGCGACCGTTACGAGGCCTTCTCCGCCGGCACCGCACCGGGAACCCTGAACCCCCATGCCGTCCGGGCGATGGCCGAGATCGGGATCGACATCTCCGGCCACCGCTCAAAGGATCTCGGTGAGTTCGACGAGCAGGAGATGGATTACCTGGTTGCGGTCTGCGAGGGCGGGATCTGCCCCCTCTTCCCCTGGGCGAAGGAGGAGATCCATCAGGAGTTTCCCGACCCCTCGAAGCTCACCGGCACCGACGAGGAGGTCATGGCCGGTGTCCGGCGTATCCGGGACGAGATTGTCGGCTGGATCGACGCGACGTTCGGGGGGAACTGATTGGCGGTCACCGTCATCGCCTGTTCGGGGATCTCGAACACCGGGAAGCTGACCGCCCAGGCCGGGGCGATGCTCCTCCACTGTTCCTGCGGGGCGGTCGAGGCCTGCATCGCGGCCACCCGGCCGACGGCGTCGCTGGAGGCTGCGGTCCGGCACGCGGATCGTATTCTGGTGCTGGACGGGTGCGCCGACTGCTGCGGGAAGAAGAAACTCCGGGCGCTCAGAATCGAGCCGCACCTGCACCTTATCGCGACCGACTGCGGCATCGCGAAGAACGGGATGAGCGAACCCCGGTTCGACGAGATCGAGCGGCTGGCCGCCGCCGTGCTGGAGGCGATCCGGCGGTGAACCGCGGTTTGTCCCCGACACACAATGGAGAGACGTCGATATCTTCGGCAGGGAAATGCGATGATGAAGCGTCACTGGAGAAAGCATATATATCAACCCATACAAGAACACAAAATCATTTCAAACTAAATTGCAACAGTCAATCCAGCGACAGGAGTGTCCTTGATGAAAACAAAACAACCATGCAGTCCTGATGCCCCGCGCGTGCGCCGGGGGCTTGCCTGCAGCATAACCGGACGAAAGGTCCTGCCGTTAGTTGCTC
>JAGVUK010000019.1 GCA_019136335.1 Methanomicrobiales archaeon | reverse complement strand
TTGTCCCGCAGGCTTCACACATTCCCGTTACCAGGAATGCATGCTGCGGTAGGGATATCCCGAACGGAGGGAATAGCATGACGCAATCCATGTTTCGGCTTCTTGTCGCACCTTAAGGGCGGGGTAGTTCACGATCGGTAGAAGTTGCTTGATATGCATCGTCCGGGTCATCATCCGGGAGCGGGACTGTCTTCAGCCATTCTCGAAGCCGGGGTATATCGGACTGCGCGGTCTCCCAGACGATTGCAAGACTGACGCCGAAGTAGTGATGAATGAGTTTGTCCCGCATACCGGCGATGAACCGCCAGGGTATCTCCGGATACTGCTCTGTGAACGGGGGAGGGAGATTCTTCACCGCTTCTCCAAGGATCTCCAGGTTGCGGATGATTGCGTCCTGCGTCTTGACATCAAGGATGAACTCGCGGTATGTCATCTCTGAGGTATACAGCAGGATACGCTCGACGGCGTCGGAGATGTCGGCACAGAGGAGGTGGATATCCGATCGCTCAGGCATAGGCGACCTCGGCGGCCACCCGCTCCCGTATGAGGGGTTTGAGAGCGTCGGGTGTCACCAGGTCAACGGGGGCGCCGAGACGCGTCGAGAGATACTCCTCGAGCTCAAGGAAGGTGAGGAACCCGACTGGTCGGGAAAACTCGACGAGGATGTCGATGTCGCTCGCTTCGGTCTGCTCGCCGCGAGCGACTGACCCGAATATGCCGATCCGGCTGACCGAGAACCGTGTGGCGATATCACCCTTGAGGTGTCGCAGGGTCGCAAAGATCTCTTCCCGGGATTGCATGGATATGGATATCTCATGGAGGTATTCATAATTGCTTCGCCTCGCGGTTGCGGGGGAGATGTCCTTTGCCGCGCGATCGATTCGGTGGTTCAGTGCGATACCGCCGGCGGGTGAAGACGATCCTGGCTCTCCGGACCTCACCGGGCGCCGAGTCGGGAGAGGGTGTTACCCTCCTCTCCCTTCGAGGAACCTGTGGGCGGTTTTCACCGCATACGCCTCACGTATTCCTCTCTCCTGACGGGGCGGCGTCACCGTCGCCCGCCTTTGCAATCCGGGTTTATGGGCTAACACTAATCTACGCTGGCGGCATATGCCATTATTTTATCCCGCCGAAAGTGGGGAGTTTTACACCGCCGGTGACACCCTGGCATCCTTGATGCGGCGCATGGGCATCTGTGAAGAGCGTGGTAGCGGTATCGACAAGGTTGTATTCCAGACGGAGTTTTATCAACTCCCGGCTCCTTTCTTCGAAGTGACAGGAGAGGCCACGCGCTCAATCCTCTTTGCGCCCCGGCCGCTCCCCAGGATGGATAAGGCTGATCGTGTGCGGGCCTGTTACCTTCATGCCTGCCTGAAATATGTCAACCGGGAATATCTGACAAACAGTTCTCTGCGTGAGAGATTCGGTGTCTCCTTAAAGAATAGTGCAACAGTTTCACGGTTTATCAAGGAGGCAGTGGAGACGGGGGAGATTGTTCCCTACGATCCGGACGCCCCTCCAAAGATGATGAAATACGTCCCGTGGTGGGCGGCACCAGACAGAGGGAATACTTGACGAATTATATTCGGAGTGCCTGCTCCCGGAAAGTAATGTCAGCGATATTGCCGGCGATCTGCATATGTCTGGATATTTGCCGGCGTTTCCGTACTTGATGGGTACTTGATCCCGGCCATGAAATCACCTGCATTCCGGATACGCCGGGGAGGCGATGATCAAGCGGTTCGTCGTCTCGGAAGATCCGTTCGCGTTCTTCGAGACCCTGGGCGGCGCGGTCTTCTCACCCATCATCGACCCTGCACTCGCATCACCGCCCGAGGTCAGGAAGATCGTCGGGATGGACGACTTCCAGATCCTGCTCTCGTGGCTCATCGTCGCGCTCAGGATGGAACGGGTTGAGTACGAGCAGTTCCCCGGCCTGATCTACCGGGGCGATGCAGGGACCGCCCTCGTCTTCTCACCCGGGAAGTGATCCTGGCCGGGTTCAAAGACCCGGGCTCGATGGAGGCGTTCGCATCCGGGCTGAAGGTGAAGATCAAGAGTGTTGCATAGTTCCCGCGTCTCTCGCTTAGAAGATCGCGAACCGCCCGGGCGAACATGGGGTTCGCCCCCGAACGTTCCGTCCTCACAGGACCGCCCCCTCCGGGATATCCTCGTCCTCCGGCAGCGGGGGAAGATCGGTCCCCACCGATCACCCCCCGGGTGCAGCAGCGCCCCCGTAGAGGCGCAGCCGGCGATCCTGGAGAGGTCGCGCTCACCGGCCGGCGAGAATCGACCACGGGCCGGGCCTGATCCTGCAACGCCCGGTATACCCTGCCCGGGCCGCCGTGGACCACGCAGTCGATCCCGTCAGGGGCGTGGGGGTCGTCGCCCTCGCCCGGACGACGATCGCGGCGCCCTCTTGCGCGAGGGTTATCGTCCGGTGCGCTACCATACCACAGCCATAATAGGCGATATCCGGCTCACCGCCGGCCCCTGCAGAGGATCGGCCGGGATCATCTAACCCCTCCCGTACCAGCCGGGCATAACACCCCTCGCAGATATGCGCCTCCCGCGACCGGTACACCGCCCTCCTCCTCCCGCAGAGACCGCACCGGCCAGGCTCCACCTTCACCCGCTCGAACGCTTCCGGATCAAGCACCCCGGGCAGCGGATGTACAACATTTGCCCCGTGCTGCAAAGGGGTGCGCAAAGGGGAGCGCAAACACGTTCATGATATAAACTCTTCAATACGCTGATGTTTTTACGATCTATCGTTAAATAACTACTTTCGGTCTTTCCGTTCGCAGCAGGTCCAAAAACACACGACACGCCCGGCCCGCGTTCCCGGCGCTCTTCCCGCGGGGTGGATGGTGTGCTCCTGAATCTGCCGCTAACAACCCCTGATCGCCGCGATCGATCTCTGATGAAATCTCTCATTTCACCAGATCCTCCTTATCCTGTTGAGGTTTCCCCTCCTCGATCTCTTTGCGGCTATGGTTGCGCACCCCCTTGCAGCACGG
>JAGVUK010000158.1 GCA_019136335.1 Methanomicrobiales archaeon | reverse complement strand
GTGCCGCGACTTCATGACGCCGCGGGCAAACTTCATCAGCAGGTAGTTCTCTTCGTTCGAGACCCGGGCCGATGCGAGCGCCGCGAACTCATCGGGCTTGTAGGACTTGAACTTTGATGCGATCAGGTCGTAGGCCTCATCCCAGGTCGCCTCGACAAACTTGCCGTCCTTCTTGATGAGCGGCTTTGTGAGACGGTCCGGGCTGTTCACGAACTCGTGAGCGTAGGTGCCCTTCGGGCATACCTTTCCCTCGTTGACGGGTGAACGGGTGTATGGTTGTGTGCCGACAACCTTCCCGTCCTTCACGACGAGGTTGAAGCTGCATCCCGTACCACAGTACGGGCATGTGGTCTGTACATACTTGAGTTCCATGGTAAAACCTCGGATATATAAAAGTCGAAGTTAGGTATATTTAATTGTAGTGATTAACATCGGCATTTTTGATGAATAAATGTGGGCTACGCCGCCCGGATCTTTGGAAAAGATCCTGCGATACCGGAAATAATCGCCCGGATCCGGGTATAGGCGCGTATCATCTTCCAGAATGGAGATGCGCTGCCCGTACAGCAGGGGGCAAGGTTGCAGGCTGAAAAAAAATTAGTTGGTGTAGGGCGCCTTCCCGAGCTTGGGCTCGAATGCGCTGTCGCCCTCGGTCCTGATGGCGTGGGAGAAGAGCGCAAGTGGGATATCCATCGGGCAGAGTTCTTCGCACTGGCCGCAGTTGATGCAGGAGTCGGATATGTGCGCAAACCGCCGGAGATGGAACATCGGGTTCGGCGGAACCTCTCCGGATATGACCATCCTGGATTTTCCTTTGAGGTCCTCTGCAGCCGGGAAGCAGACCGGGCAGTTCTCGATGCAGGAGTAGCACTTGATGCACCGGCCCGTCTCGCGGCCGATGGTGCCCCAGAGATCGGATGCGAGCGCTTCGAAGTTCTTCTTCCGCCACTTATTGCCGAGATTGAGCATGGCGCCCTCGACCTTGCCGCGGATCTCGATCCCCTTCGGGATCGCGGGCTCGGTCTTGACGGCGCCGGCCTTCACAGCCGCATCGAGGAGGTTTGCGCCCTTCTTGGAGCAGACCTCGACGAACGTGGCCTTCCCGGCCTTATCGCCGATGACGCCCCAGTTCCCACAGGCGAGGTCGGCCTGGCGCGGGACCTTGTAGAGGCACCGGCGGCAGTTCGAGCGGCGGCCGTAGCCCTCGTCCTCGAGGTCATCGATCTTGATCCCTTTGTGGCCACCTTCGTACTCGATGATGAACTGGCCCTTGTCGATCTCCTCTTTGTGGACCAGATCGGGGTCGACCTCGAACTTCTCGCGGATCATCTTCCGGGCCAGGACCGGGCTGACCGAACCGCCGCAGTTCACGCCGAGCAGGATGAGGCGATCCAGGTCGACCGCATCCCGCTTCGCGAGTTCGATGAGACCCATCGTGTCGCAGCCCTTGACGGTGACACCGAGCCGCGCGGTCTTATTGCTGTCCAGGTAGTCTTTCACCAGTTTCGAGAGCAGGAGCGTCCCGCAGTGGAGCGAGCCCGCCGTCTCTGCGACCTCGGCGGGGTTGGTGATGAATGTCGGGACCGCATCGTAGATGTCCGCACCCTTCCTGACGGCAAGGACCGCGTCCACCATGCCGGACGAGAGGGCGTACTGCTGCAGGGCGGTGATCGCGCCTCCGCACTCGCCCTTCTTGAGCACATCGGCGTCTGCCGCCCACGTGTAGAACATATCGCCAATTGCTGCCATCTTCAGGCCTCCATAATCTTCTCAACCTTCACAGCACAGGCCTTGAACTCCGGGATCTTTGCGATCGGGTCGAGAGCGTTGTTCGTCAGGATGTTTGCCGCGCACTCGGCGAAGTGGAACGGCATGAACATGATGCCTTTCATGATGTCTTTCGTCACCTTCGCGGGGACTTCGACGGATCCGCGGCGGGTGACGGCACGGACCTTCTCTTTATCCTTGATGCCGAGCGCCTTTGCGTCCTCGGGATTGATCTCGATCCAGCCGGTGGGGACCTCGGCATCGAGCGTCGCGGACCGGCGGGTCATGCTGCCGGTATGCCAGTGCCAGAGGACCCGCCCGGTCGTGAGCACGAACGGGTACTCCGCGTCGGGGACCTCCGCCGGGGGTTTCCACTCGATCGGGGTGAAGATACCGAGACCGTCGGGGTGGGAGAACTTCTCTTTGTGGAGGATCGGCGTTCCCGGGTGCTCCAGGGTCGGGCAGGGCCAGTGCAGGGCTTCGGGCTTGCTGAGCCGCTCATAGTTCATGCCGTGGTAGGACGGGGTGACGGCGGCGACTTCGGTGAAGATCTCCTCGGCGCTCTGGTAGGGGAACTGTTTTGCGTAGCCCATCTTTGCCGCGAGCTCGCTGATGATCTGCCAGTCTTCCTTTGCCTCGCCCGGCGGGTCCTGGGCCTTGCGCCACATCTGGACGCGCCGCTCGGTGCTGGTCTGGGTGCCGTTCCGTTCCGCGTAGCAGGCGGCGGGAAGGACCACGTCGGCCATCTCGGCGGTCTCGGTCAGGAAGATGTCCTGGACGACCAGGAACTCCAGGCTCTCGAGGGCATGCCGGACGTGGTTGAGGTCCGGGTCGGAGAGCATCGGGTTCTCGCCCATGATGTACATGCACTTGAGTTCGCCGGGGTTGTCGGTCAGGACGTCCATCATGACGGTGACCTCATACCCGTTCTTCGGCTCGCAGATGCCGTCGGGGAAGCCCCAGGCGTCGGCGAACTTCTTGTGGACGGCCGCATCGGTGACCTTCTGGTAGGCGGTGAAGACGACCGGGAGCGCGCCCATGTCGCAGGCGCCCTGGACGTTGTTCTGGCCGCGGAGAGCGTTCACGCCGCTACCGGGTTTCCCGAGGTTCCCGAGCAGCATCTGGATGTTTGCGACCGACTTGACGTTGTCGACACCGACGGTGTGCTGGGTGATGCCCATCGAGTAGAGGATCGCGCCGGGCTTCGTGGTGCCGAGCCACTCGGCGGCGGTCTTGAGGCTCTCGACCGGGATGCCGGAGATCTTCGAGACGTTCTCAAGGCTGTAAGCATCTTTCATGACGACTTCCTTGAGTTTCTCGTAGTCCTTCGTGCGCTTGGCGATGAACTCCTTGTCTTCCCAGCCGTTCTTGATGATCTCCTGCATCAGGCCGTTTAAGATGGCGACGTCGCTGCCGGAGACAAACGGCATGTAGAGGTCCGCCTGCCGGGCGGTTGCGGTGTAACGCGGGTCGGCGTAGATGACCTTTGCGCCGTTCATCTTCGCCTGGACGATCTTGCGGCCGATCAGGGGGTGCTGCTCGAAGGTGTTGGACCCGAGGACGAAGACGCACTTGGACTCGGCGGTGCCGCGACTTCATGACGCCGCGGGCAAACTTCATCAGCAGGTAGTTCTCTTCGTTCGAGACCCGGGCCGATGCGAGCGCCGCGAACTCATCGGGCTTGTAGGACTTGAACTTCTTTGCAATCAGGCTGTAGGCCTCATCCCAGGTCGCCTCGACAAACTTGCCGTCCTTCTTGATGAGCGGCTTTGTGAGACGGTCCGGGCTGTTCACGAACTCATGGGCATAGGTGCCCTTCGGGCATACCTTTCCCTCGTTCACGGGTGAGCGGCGGTACGGTGCCGTTCCAACCACCTTGCCGTCCTGGACGACAAGGTTGAAACTGCATCCCGTACCGCAGTAGGGGCATGTTGTGGCAACATACTGTAACGTCATGCATCTATCGCCTCTCTGGCGACCGAGTATCTGATGTTAAGCTACTTAAATTATAGTAGTTAACAGGATCTGCTCAGCCCTCCCCGGCGTGGCCGCCCGGCTAAAGATGGACCATATTGCCGCGTTGAGTTCTTGACCGGATGACAGCCCGGGGAACCCGGGTTTGCTTCCATATGACTGCCAGGCAGATCTGCTAAACCGTCGCCCGGGCGGTCTGAGGAGGAGACCCTGTGGGGCCGGATGACGCCCCGGGCCGAAGCGGCCCCTTCCCGCGGCCTGAAACAGCCCTCCCGGACCGGAACACCCTGTTCCGGGGCGCGTGAGGCAGACCTTCAGCGCCCCGCTAACTTCCACGCACGACCCGGTCCCGACCCCCACCGTGGGGAGTGATAGGCGCGGATAGCGATACGGCCTCGCGCGGGAGAACGCGTTGCCGTAAAGGAGCAGCACGGGATTTGCAGAACTCGTAGGCGGCACAGGGCATCTCCCCCATTCTGCCGTCACCGTCCGGGGAAGCTGTTAATATCGGTGGACGCCTACACCTTTCGCACAGCTGAACAGGAGAGCATTGCCATCGCGAAGAAAACACTGCTGGTTCCGCCGATTCTGGTCGATCTCGTGGGAAACGCCCTGACGGCGATGGACGGCGTGAAGTTCACCAGTCTCGACGCCTGCCCGTCGTGCGGCGGCCAGGTGACCGGACACGATCTGCGGCCGAAACGGTTTGCCGTCATACTTGAAAACGGGAAGGAGCGGGCGATCAGGGTCTTCGTGAAGCGGTTCTACTGCCGGCAGTGCGGTTCACTCTGCTACGCGGATGCGCCCTTCTACCCCGACACCCGCCTCGCGTCGCCCGTCGTCGACCTCTGCCTCCTCCTGTCGCAGCGGATGCCCTTCAACCGGGTTGCCGAACACCTCCGCGCGCTGGGGATCGTCGTGGACAGGGGCACCGTCCGGAACTACGCCTCCCGGGACTTCGGCACGATCCCGGCGACCGAACTCTTCGGCCTCCCTCTACCGCTCTCGCTCTTAAACCTCGCCATCTCCACCCTCGGGCGTGAGGGGGGTCCCGTCATGGGGGCAGAAGCGCTCGCCGCCTGCGGTCTCCCACCCGCAGACCGGGCAGCGCCTCGTGGCAGGGGGTTTCCCGAAGAGCGGGATCAGCGGTATAAATAGGAAGAGGAAGAAGAACGGGAACCCAAAGGCGAGCGAAACCGCCGTGATGGCGACGGATACCGCAAGCAGGAGGAGGGTCAGTCGCAGGCGGCCCGCCGTAGCGCCACCTCCCTGACCGCGTACGCCGGCAGCGCATCCGAGACTTCCCCGAGTTCCTGCGTCAGCGTGACCCCGCCCAGTTCCCGGGCAAAGAGGTCCGCCCCGATGCCGGCCGTGATCACCCGCCCGGCATCGCTCTGGAAAAGTGCGCGCCCCACCGCGCGGACGATCACCCTCCGCTGGACCTCCCAGAACTGCCGGGCAACCTGGAGGGCCCCGGACTTCCCGATCTCATCGATATCGGCGCAGACAACCCGGGCAAGCCTCCGGAGCGCAGCGTCAACGGTCTTCTCGCCGTTGTCCGGTGCCGGGCAGGCGTAGTCCGCGGGAGCGATGTGGCCGAGCACAAGGTGCGCATCGGCGCTGGCCGCGAAGTACTCGGTGCTCACCGGGGTCACCGTCCCGTCCAGCGTGACCGACGACAGAAGCGTCGCGACGTTCGTCCTGAGCATCCCGGTGTAGACGAGGTACTGCTTCTGCAGTCGCCGGGTGTCGGTCAGCCCTTTGAGGCTCTCGAAGCAGTTTAAGGGGATGACGTCGGCGGTGGTGCTCCCCACGTCGAGGAGGACTGCGTCGGCGTACTCCTCCCGCAGGTAATCGGCCGACGCCAGCCAGTTCGCGGCGGCAAGGTCCGGGACCGGCCGGATATGGAACGCCGCATCGGTGCCGTAGAAGGCGGCGCCGGGGATGACCCCCTGGACGGTCCCGACGATCCACCGGATGCCCTCGATCTTGCTTGCAAAACAGTCAGCGAGCTCCCCGCTCATCACCACGGCAGCGGATCCGGCGTAGGGTTCGAGGAGATCGGCGAGCGGCGCACCCTGCCAGAGCGGGCAGTAATGGATATGCACGCCGGCGTCGTCGACGACCTTGAGGTTCGCACCGCCGATGTCGATGCCGATCATGCCCGGGTGATCCTCCCGTCCTTATCGAACCTTACCCTCCCGGAGAGGTGCACCTCCGCCGGCGCCTTGCCGTGCGACGCTTTGATGAGGATATCGGCGATCTCCTCCTCCATGATCGCCACGATACCGACCAGGCTGGTCGTGGGCCGGGGGTTGACGTCGACCACGTAGATGCGGTCTCCGACGATGACGTCGATCCCGGCATACCCCTGGCACCCGAGGACGTTCATCGCCCGGACAGCGACGTCGACGATCTCCTCCTCCCTGTCGGGGTGGACGGGCGTCTCGCCCCCGAGGTACTGGAAACTCCCGTCGTCCGCGACGGCGATCTCCTGCCGATTGACGCTGAGCAGGAGCGGCGGGTTGCCCGAGTAGTACTCGCAGACGTTGCCGGTCACCCGGCTCCCTACAAGGCTCACGCTCAACGCCTCCCCCTCGATGTAAGCCTGGGCAAACTCCCCGGCGCCCGGCTCTTCGTCCGTCAGCCTGACCCCCAGGGCCCCGCAGCCCATCACCGGTTTGACGACCCGGCGCCCCTTGCCGGCCCCGGGCGGGACCGCTATGCCGTGCCGGGCGAGGATCGCCGCCGTCCGCTGTTTGTTGGCACAGACAGCCGCATTCATGCTCCCGCACCCGATGTTGTGGGTGACCTGTTCGAGGAGGTGCGTGTACCGGAAGAGGAGGTGGTCCGGCGCGATGACCAGCCCTGCATCGCACCCCGGCGCGAGCCTCCGGATCCCGTCCTCGAGGTCGGGCCCCTCCGGCGTCACCACGTCGTAGCCGCACCGGTCAAAACTCCCGCTTATCGCGGCGAGCATGGCGGCACCTTCGGGCGCGAGCCCGGGGTCGTTGCACACGGAGTATTCGGCGAGAAAAACCTTCATCGCAGTAAAGGTTGGCTGCCAGGCACTTGACCCTGACGATCGGGCAAGTATTTGATGCGCGGGAACAACCCTATAAACAAGGATGAAACCAAAGATTATGCTCACCAACGACGACGGGATCACGTCCGCGGGTCTCTGGGCAGCCTATGAGGCGCTCGCGCCGATCGCCGACGTCATGGTCGTCGCGCCCGCCACCCAGCAGAGCGCCGTGGGGCGATCGATCTCGATCTTTGAGCCGATCCGGGCGACGAAGGTGACGATGAACGGCGTGCCGGCCTACTCGGTCGGCGGGAAACCGACCGATGCCGTGATCATCGGGCTGTTTGCACTCCGCCTGAACCCGGACCTCGTGGTCAGCGGCATCAACATCGGTGAGAACCTCTCGTATGAGTCCATCATGACGTCGGGGACCGTCGGCGCCGCTCTCGAAGCGTCCAACCAGGGGGTGCCGTCCCTTGCCTTCTCGCTCCAGGTGGAGGACCAGGGCGACAAGTTCGACGACCCGTCACGGGCCACGGACCGGTTCAGCGACGCGAAGCGGGTGGTCCGCGAGGTCTGCGAGCGGATCCTTGCAAACGGGTTCCCCGGGAACGCTCACGTCATCAACGTGAACATCCCCACACCGGTGCGCGGCGACTACGAGATCACCCGTCTTGCCGAGAAACTCTTCTACACCGGCGTGGAGGAGCGCTTCGACCCCCGCGGGCGCCCGTATTACTGGATCGACGGGCCGTTGCACGAGGATGCGGAGGAGGGGACCGACGTTCACGCGGTGCAGAAGGGCAACGTCTCCATCACGCCCATCACACTCGACTGCACGGCGTTCGGGGCGACGGATGAGCTTCGGGGCATATTCGACGGCATAGGAACGGAGAGTAAGGCATGACTGCAGCAGGACAGGTAGAGTCGAAGCGGAACGCAGGGTACCGGGCGGCCGCGATGGTCGAAGACGGAATGGCCGTCGGCCTCGGGACCGGGTCGACGGTCTTCTTTGCGATGGAGCGACTGGGCGAGCGGATCGCCCGGGAAGGCCTCCGCATCACCGGCGTCCCGACGTCCTACCAGGCGGCTATCCGCGCACGCCGGTATGGTATCCCGCTCTCCAGCCTTGACGAGCACCCTGAACTCGATATCGCCATCGACGGGGCCGATCAGGTCGACCCGGGCCTGAACCTGATCAAAGGGCGCGGAGCGGCGCTCCTCCGGGAGAAGTGCGTCTGCGACGCGGCCCGGGAGGTGCTCATCGTCGTCGACCCGACGAAGATGGTCGATACCTTGAACGCGCCCGTCCCCGTCGAGGTGCTCCCGTTCGGCGTCGCGGGTGTCTCCCGGCGCCTCTCTCTGCTCGGGGCCGCTCCGGTCCTCCGGGAAGGGGTGAAGAAAGACGGCCCGGTCGTCACCGACAACGGCAACTTCATCCTCGACTGCGGCTTTGGGGCGATAGGAGAGCCCCGGGACCTGGAAGCAGCGATCGCCGCCATCCCCGGTGCGCTGGAGTGCGGTCTTTTTACAGCCTATAAAGAAAAGATAACGGTTATCGTCGGCGAGGAGACCGGGTGCCGCGTCGTCTCACTGCATTGATATACATTCCCGCATCTTCTGGATAAGGTCTAACTGGTGCCGGGCTTCTTTCTTCTTTTCTCTCTCGATTGTATCCATGATCTCGGTTATCGGACGGGAGAGCATGTAGATCTTCACCGGCCGCCCCTTGCTCTCCGACTTGCTCTCGCGGGTGTCGATCCAGTCGCATTCCTTGAGGTAGCGCATGGCGATGCTGACTTCGGGCTGGCGGAGATCGGTGCCCCGCTCGATATCGCGGGACGTCGCTTCGTCTGTGTTTGCAAGATATACGAGCACTTTGGAGACGTTTCTCTTGATGCCGATGCCCATGAGGAGCTCGGCGAGTTCTTCGTCGCGTGGCGTAAAGTATCGTACCTTGTCTGACCTCATCCGTTCACCATCAAGTAGTATCTATTGTTTTAAATCTGACTATAAAAATATTATTATTTCAATGGGAGATCTGGCGATTATGATGGTTTTAAGAGAATCAATAGGGCATTGCGTCGATGCGATCTCTCTTTTCTTCGCCGAATCGCGCTTCCCCGGGGGGGGAGGGTGACCCCCGGGAGAGAGGGGCAGGGTGCGGATCAGCCAGAAAAACCCGGTCGGCGACCCCGGCTCCGGTATACGGTGCCCTCGCACCCGCCCCGGTGCCCGTTCCCTCTACGCGGCGGGACCGGCGGCTCTCGGGTGGAAGCGACAGGCCCCCCGGCGACATCTGCGGCACAACGGGTGTGCCGGCCGGGGGCGAGCATGCGAAGCCACCGGGTTTTGCGGTGACGCGGCGTTGCGCGAAAAGGGGGTTGCCGGGCCAAAAGCCCGCGGAGCATCCCGGGGGTCCCAAAAAGAGGAGAATATTCACCGGAGTTCAGATGAGCCCGAGACCAGAGAGTTCGGAGAGGATCCGCTGCACCGCACGTCTCGCATCTTCGGGCACCTTGCCGCCCGTGATGATCAGTTTGCCGGACCCGAAGAGGAGGACGACCACCTTCGGGTCGTCAAGCCGGTAGACGAGCCCGGGGAACTGCTCGGGCTCGTACTCGATCTTGTCCAGGTTGAAACCCACGGCGATCTTGTTTAGGTTGATCGGCGTCCCGAGGTCCGCGGACGTGACGATGTTCTGGATCTTGTAAGTCAGGTCCTCGGGGATATCGATGCCGAGCGCCCGTAGCTGGTCGGCAAGGATCTCCAGCCCCCGCGAGAGGTTGTCGATGCTCTTTGCGCCCGTCAGGACGACCTTGCCGGAACCGAAGACGAGCGCGGCGATCTTCGGGTCCTGCATACGGAGAACGACGCCGGGGAACCGTTTTTTATTGTATTCCGCGTCCTTCAGCTGGGAGGCAAGGGAGGGGAGATCAAGAGAATCAGTCACTTTCGCTGAAGCAACGATGTTTTCTATCTTGAGGGACTCCTCTGGCTTATGCTCATTCATATTTATAACATATTTAAAAGAGTATATAAAGGGTTGGTTGCTTATTCCTCAAGGGTCGAGACGTCTCCGGGGTCCATACCCAGTTCCTGTGCTTTTAAGACCCGCCTCATGATCTTGCCGCTCCGGGTTTTGGGGAGCGACTGGACGAAATCTATCTCGGACGGTATGGCGATGGGGCCGAGCGTCATCCGGACGTGGTAGGTGAGGTCGTTCTTCAGCTTATCGCCGGGCTGGCGGCCGTTCCTGAGGATGACGAAGGCCTTGATGGTGTTCCCCTTCAGGGCGTCGGGTTTCCCGATGACGGCCGCCTCCGCCACTGCCTCGTGGGAGACGAGCGCACTCTCGACCTCTGCGGTGCCGATGTTGTGTCCGGCGACGACGATCAGGTCGTCGGACCGCCCGATGACCATGATATAGCCATCCTCGTCCTTCACCGCGAGGTCGGCGGCCGTGTAGCAGCCCGGGATGGTATTCCAGTACTTGCAGTACCGCTCGTCGTCGTTCCAGATCGTCCGCATCATCGACGGCCAGGGCTCCCTCATGACCAGGAGGCCGCCCGTGCCCGGCGGGACCGGGTTCCCCGCTTTGTCGACGACGTCTGCGACGACACCCGGTAACGGCCTTCCAACGAATCCCGGGCGCATCGGTTCGCCGATCGTCGTGGTCAGCATGTGCATCCCGGTCTCGGTCTGCCACCAGGTGTCCACGATCGGGCACCTATCTTTCCCGATAGTGCGGTAGAACCACTCGAACGCCTCGGGGTTGAGCGGTTCGCCGACCGAACCGAGGATGCGGAGCGACGAGAGGTTGTAGCGGTTCGGCCACTCTTCTCCCACCCGCATGAACATCCGTATGGCGGTCGGAGCGGTGTAGAAGATCGTGACGCCGTACTCCTCGATGAGGTCCCAGTAGGTGCCCGGGGTCGGGTAGTCGGGGGTCGCCTCCGTGATGAGGCAGGTGGCGCCGTTCAGGAGCGGGCCGTAGACGCCGTAGCTGTGGCCAGTGATCCAGCCGGGGTCGGCGGTGCACCAGTAGATGTCGCTGTCTTTTATGTCGAAGACGTGCTTCGTCGTGTAGTAGGTGCCGACCGTATAGCCGCCGCAGGCATGCACGATACCCTTCGGGGATCCGGTGGTGCCGCTCGTGTAGAGGATGAAGAGCGGGTCCTCGGCGTCCATCGCCTCAGGCGGACATTCCCGCTCCACGCCGTTCATCAGGTCGTGGTAGTCCACCTCCATCTCGGGGTGGAGTTCGACGGGTTTGTCGGCGTCGCGCCGGAGGATGACGATCCGCTCGACGCTCGGGGCGTTGACGACCGCCTCCTCCACGATGTTTTTGAGCGGGATTGCCTTGCCGCGCCGGTAGCTGAAGTCGGCGGTGACGACCACCTTCGCTGCGGTGCCCCGGATCCGCTGGTTGAGCGCGCTGACGCCGAACCCGCCGAAGACGACCGAGTGGATGGCCCCGATGCGGGCGCAGGCAAGCATCGCGACGATCTGCTCGGGCACCACCGGCATGTAGATGCAGACCCGGTCGCCCTTCCTGACGCCGAGACGCGAGAGGCCGTTTGCGAACCGGCAGACCTCCTGCAGGAGCTGGCGATAGGTGAGGATCCGCTCCTCATCCTCGGTCTCTCCCCGCCACATGAGGGCGACCTTGTTTCGCCGCTGGCTGTGGGCGTGGCGGTCCAGGCAGTTGTGGGTGATGTTCAGTTTCCCGTTCACGAACCACCTGGCGTGCGGATATTCCCATTCCTTCACCCGGTCCCAGGGCTGGAACCATTCAAGTTCTCTGGCGACGTCATCCCAGAACCCTTCGGGGTTCGCAAGGAATGCCTGGTAGGCACGGTTGTAGTCGCCTATCCAGGAGTGCTCCCTGCAGCTGGCTTCGGGAGTATAGTACTTCGCCTCATTGAGCCTGACACTAAAATTTTCAGCCATCCTATTACCCCAATTATACATTATTAATAATGTATATTCTATATCAACATTCTGGTCGAGGGGGTGGATCCGGTGAGGATGCGCCGGCACGGGTGGCGGTTACGCCGGAGCGGGATCGTCCGGGGGGACTCTGAGGGGAAGGCGGGCGGTGCCGGGATAAGAGCGATCGGGCCCCGGGGCGGGGTCGCACGGAGGGGAATGGGCCTGCCCTTTCGACGAACCCGCACCCTCCCCCCGGGGCTATGGTTGATCACCGTTCGCCGGCCCGGGAGGCTCCGGAGACGCCGGCGGCGCTGCGCCCCTCTCCCTCCGGCCGGTCCCGGGAACCCCGGTGCAGGGGGCAGAGACCTCACTTCATCGGTAAGATGCCCTGAGACCGCAGCCACCGGATCTCCACAAGAACGCAGAGCGAATCGTACTCCTCGCGCGACAAATCCTGGTCGAACAACGACTGGTACAACTCCATCCTTCCGAAGTCGTCCTCCCACATCCCTGCTCCCTTGGCATACGCCTCCTCAAACTCACTAGAGCCTACCAATGTCGTTTCGAGAGCATCAACCTCCGTTCCGGCTTTATCGGTCTTCCATGCGACGTAGGCGTGTTTCGGGGTGATGACGATGTACGGCTGCATGCCGAGCCGCTCTATCGCGGAGGCGAAGAGGACGGCACCGTCGATACAGTTTGCGCTCCCGCTTGCGAGCGACTCGTCCGGGGTGCTGACGCGCTGCGAGTCGCCCATGCCGAACGCTACCGGCGCATCGACGTAACTCAGATTATAGTCGTATTTCAACGCGTTATAAATGGCTTTGACCTGCAGCGCCGTACGGTTCTTTGTATCGCCGTAGGTTGTCCTGCAGTCGGGAAGGACATAGCCCGGCAACGTCCGCTCCATCCCGTAGTCTGCATACCTCTGGTCAAACTCCCGCGTCGCCCGCTCTTTTGCCTTCGCCACCAGCTCCGCCACCCCCCTGGACTGCGGGGTCACGAATATGGCGATGAGCCCGTGATAGATCGTGATCTCCCCGCCCGGATCCTCCGTGGCCCATACCATCTGGTCCATCGGGTAGAACGTGACCAGGTCCGTCTGCTCGTCATGAACGGTCCAGTTGCCGCCATCCCAGTACTCGATCCTGTAGTGAATGGCTGCCCTGGCCGGCGCCCTGATCTCCTGAATCTCCTCGCGATCCAGGACGACGAAGTGGTCGAACGTGGCCGTGCTCCCGGCACCGACCTCCGATACGCTGACGGTCGGGGTGCTGTAGCCCGGGTACTCCGATGTGAGCCGGACCCAGACAGGTGTTGCCGTCGGGTTCCGCACGGTGTACTGGACGTCCGATACGTTCAGGAACCATGTAGGCCTCAGGTTATGCCAGGCTAAAGGATAATCGGTCCTATGTTCCACGGAGGTCAGGAGAGGGGAGCCCGGGTGCCCCGGCGGCAGATCCCCGGAACCATCGGTTCCCAGAACGGGGAGAGAGCAGGATGCCAGCGAGAGCAATATCACCAGCCAGCACATCACGATGCGGCGGAGAAGGGTTGGTACGAGGGTCATACAATCGCCTCCGGCCGCAGTGTCGATACGACGGCAGTTAAATACCTTGCCTCAGGATCCCGGCCGGCCGCATGCATCTTCCCGGGCGGCAACGCTCCCGGCCAGGCCAGTCACCTGCCCGTTCGGCGTTTCCTACCGGGAGCGTTGCCGCCCGCAGGGGCGTCCGCCAACCGGGTCCGGCAGCACCGGGGCATCATCCCATATCTATATGGATAGTATTATATTATGAGATACATATTGTGCGCCGGTGAAGATCGGCATGACCCGAATCTGCCGTATTGTCGGATTTTTCCTCCTCGTAGTCATGATCTCTGCGACCGCCCTGGGCATGCAGCCCGGCGATGCGGTTTTGGTCGACAGCTCAGACCCTGCACCACGGGCGGCTCTGGGGGCAGGGGAAGGTGCAGACAACTTCCAGGTTGTGCAGATAACGAACAGCACGAATGACCAGATCCTGCCGCGCATATCAGGCAACAGGATACTATGGATGGAGGTTGAGCGCGGCGGCACCGTGAGCCTGTATCTCTACGACATTGCAAACCGGTCCGCGGAGAGGATCATCGAACGTTTCTCGCCCCTGACACACCCGGAGATCTCCGGCAACTGGATCGGGTGGGTTGAAGACCTGAGCGATTCCTCCGGCCAGTTCTTTCCGTGCATCCGCGTGTACGACATCCAGAGCGGCACAACCGCCCAGATCACGCAGTACCCCGCCATGCCGTACCAGACGAGCGAGTCACAGGAGATAACATGGGAGCGGGAGTCGACCCTGGCCATATCGGGCGACGGGATCGTCTGGCACGACAAAAGGGACGGAAATATGGATATCTACTACGGTAACCTCTCTTCGGGTGACTGGGATGTGGTAGCCGACTCACGAAAAGACGAAACCTGTCCGTCGATATCGGGCGATCGGGTCATCTGGGCGGAGCAGCACGGGATGAAGGGCTATACCATCCACCTCTACAACCTGACGTCACGCGAGCGAAAACAGATCACTGATCTCCCCGCCATGCGAAGGAACCAGGTGATCTCGGGAGACTATGTCGTCTGGTCGGAGTGGAGGGAGGGGGATTACGACATCTGCTGCTACAACATCTCGTCGGGCAACACGACCTGGATCACCGAAGAGCCTGCACATCAACTCTGGCCGAGGATCTCCGGCAACGTAATCGTCTGGTCGAGAGGGCGCGACGGCTACGGAGTCTCCGCGTACGACCTCTCGACAGAGACCGAAACGCGGATCCTCGCCGATCTTGCCGGCCCGGTCTGGCCGGATGTCGACGGCAACAACATTGTCTGGTCCGACAACCGGACCGGCAATTACGACGTCTACTTATGCTCGCCTGGGAATCGATCAGACGCTGCGCCTCAACTGTATACCGTTCGGCTCAACTCCGTCCCCCGGGGGGCCGACATCTCTGTAAACAACGAGTCGCGAGGCCGGACGCCAGCGACGCTCTCCTTCGATCGGGCAGGGATCTGCCCTATCAAACTGGAGAAGAATGGTTTCAGGCCCTATACGACGACGCTTGACATATCCGCATCGATGACGTTTGTGGTGAACCTCGAACGGGAGGGACCCGGCACGATAAGCGGACCTCGCCCGATACTGATGAGCATAACCGTAGACTCAGTCCCGCGGGGCGCAAATGTCTCGGTGGATGGGGCTGTTCACGGGACCACGCTGTTCCAGATGGACAGACTGCCCTCCGGAGACCACGAGGTCGAGTTGACCCTTGAGGGCTATCAGCCCAACCGCACGACCGTGAACTCGTCGGAGCCGATCAACATCACCCTGGTCCCCGAGACGAACGAGACGGATGGCGACCGGCCTCTGCTGATGGGGAGATACGTCTGATGTGGTGGGAGAGACCTGATGCTCTCTTACCTCTCTAAAAAGCAGATATTCATTGCAATCATCCTCGCCATCCTCGTTTTCCTGGTCAATTGCGGGTTCAGCATACTGTTTCCTGTGTATCTCCCCCTGGAAGACGCGTCCGATGTCGTCGCAATCGCTTCGGTGAGCGGGGCGATCGGGTTCCAGCTCGCCGGCATCTGGTACCTCATCGCCCGGCTGGAGAGGACGTTTAAGGATGGGTTTCCGGCAGCTCCCGGGTCTTTGGGCGATGATTGCCCGTATACGGCGGTGAAGCGGATACTCTGCAACAAGGTGTATTACATCACGTTCATTGCCGCTTTCCTCTCGCCGTTCATCGTCATCACGTTCGTCAATCTCCAGTCAGGCAGCGCACGCTACTACCTCCTCTCTCTTGCGAGCGGGTCGCTCCAGGGTCTTCTCTTCGACGTGTTCAACTACGGGGTGGCGTATGCCAACTACTGGTTGCTCGGGACGATCGCATGGGTCCTCTTTGGCGTTGTGATCGCAACGAACGAGATGAAGCGCGCCGGATGCGGGGTATACGATGTTGTCGAGATCTACTGCCCGGACAGGATCGGGGGCCTTTCTCCGGTCAGGAAACATTTAATGGGCACCCTCTACGTCTTCCTGATAAGCATTGCCCTGCTGATGATGGGGTACATCAATTTACTGGGCAGTTTTCTCAACTTCAGCCAGGGCCAGGGATTGTTTCATTTTTTCTTCAGTGTTATCGCAGAGTTCTCCATACTCTCGCTCCTCTCGCTTTCAGGGGTTGCTCTAACCGTCATCGGGCTGAACCGGCTCTCCTCCATCTGCTTAAAGAAGATTGAAGACCGGGTTAACGACATAAACGAGAGATACCGCGTCTTCCAGGAGAAGCTCTTCTCATTCTCCCCCGACGAGCTGGAGACCCGGGGAAACGAGGTTAACAACCTCAAACAGGTCGTCGAAGTCTTCAGCAACGAACGGGAACGACTGCTGCAGTGGCATTCGGATTGCAGCGGGTTCAATGTCGGGACGGCGCTCCGGATCTTCGTAGCGTATATCCCGCCGCTTGTCACGATAGCGTTCCAGCTGTCGCAGCTGCTGCCCGAGTTACTTGCCGCGAAACCGTGACGGGAGGTTTTCCCGAACAAGCTGATACGGTGATCCGGGCGGGAGCGGACCGTGAACCACCGGACTACCGTCCCGGCGCCGCAACCGGTATCCTCCGGAAAGGCGGGTGCGCTACCCGGGTCACCCCCGGGAACTCTCCGCCACCATCCTCTTTGCTTTCATCGCCTTCGCCCGATCGATGAGATACTCGAGCCTCGCGAGTTCGTCGGCGGTTCCCCAGGCTTCCCTGCGGCGGGCCTCATCCTGCAACCGGCGACACTCCTCTTCGATGCGGCCGAGGTCGTCCATCGTGTACCTGTGATGCCGGGCAAGGATGCCCTCATATTCATCGGCGAACGCGGCGATCTCCGCGATGAGGTCTATCTGGCCCCTTCTCGCGGCAGCGGGACCCCGGTCCGCTCCGGAAGTGGCATGTTCCATACTATCTTCTCGCCGCAGGGAGGGTTATCCTTTCCGCAAACGATCGGGTGAGCGCTCCGAGGATCGCCGGCGGAGCCGTGAGATGACCCCCGTCACGCTCCCCGAGACGATGAAAGCCACTCCCCGTATCCATACCGCAAAATAGTCCAGGGCGACGGATGCAAGCGTCTCATCCGGGTACATGTGGGTCCGCACGTTGGAAAGCGAGAAATACGCGAGCAGCAGCCATACGGACGCGACGAGCGCCTGGCCGGCCATCGATATCCAGAGCCCGAGGGTGGCGAAGACCAGCGCCATGATATAGCCGAGCATGCTCGTGAAGAAGGCCGAGAAGCAGTTCAGCACGGCACCGCGCGAGACCACGTCGCGGAGCTGTGGCAGGAGCATGACCGCAAAGAGTATCGTAATCCCGGTTATCGTCAGGTCCTGCCAGGTCGTTTCGATCACGTCCGTGCCACACGCGGTGCTGCCTACAGGTATCGGCGTGCGGGCATATCAGATCAGCATATCCGGGCCGGACTCCCGCCCGCCGGGTCCGATCGAACCGGGACGTCAACTGCAAAAATGAGCGGAGTGCCGGAGACCGGGATTCACGGCACCGCCGTCTTCAGGTAATCCTTCTCCGCGGCGGCTGCCCGTTCCCGCCACCCGGCGACGACCCGCGTGTGCTCCTCGAACCGCGGCGAGACAAAGAGCCCGGTGCCGCCGTTATCGAGCGTCCAGACCTCCTGTCCCGGCGTGAACCGGCCCATGATCTCGTTTGCCACCGCGTGGTAGACGATCGTGTCGATCTCCTTTACCACCGACGCGACAACAAGGCTCGGGGCGAGGTAGGACTGATCGGCGTCCTCGCCGATGAGGTAGACGTCCCCGGTCTCCCGGGCGGCATCCACGATCCCGGCGTTCGAGGCGCCGGCAATCATCAGGATGACGTCGGCGCCCCCGGCACGGAGGTCCCGGGCGAGAACACCTGCACGCTCCGGCATGTTGAACCCCTCGAAACCCTCGCCGACGTAGAGGACTGTGACGTTCACGGAGGGGTCGTACGCCCCCGCTCCTGCGGTGAACCCCTCGACGAACGGGTCGATGACGGCGACCGGCGCCCCGGCGACCGCACCGATCTTGCCCGTCTTTGTGATGTTTGCCGCCAGCACGCCCGCGAGGTAGGACGCCCCGTAGGGGACCATCACGACGTCGCATGCGTTTGGAAGGCCATAGTCCGCCTGTTCGAGGGTGAAGAACCGGATATCGGGGTTCGCCGCGGCCCACGCCTCCGAGGCTTCGGTGAACTCGAACCCCTCGGTGATCACGAGGTCGGGTTTCTCGGTGAAGTTCCGGGCTGAGAATACGCCGTCAAGGAGGCTGAGGTCGTCGTGGGAACACTCTCTTTTCGTGAACGAAAACGACTCCTGCGCCCGGAAGAGGCCCCGGTATGCCGAGTCCGCAAACGACCGGTCGCCCTTCACCAGCGGGTAGACCATCCAGACCACCGGGAGGTCGTCCTCACCGGCGGCCGGGCCGTAGGAGAGGCCGGGAAGGGCCGGGGTTACGCCCGCCGGGGGGACGGGGGTACTCTCGCAGAACGTTCCGCCCTCGACGGACCAGCAGGTGTAGTACCCGACGAGCGGGCCGGCGGAGGACTCCGCCGAGAACCGGAGCGGTCCCGAGGCGCCGGTGACGGCGGGGTGAGCGCCCGCACGGATCATCGCCGCGGCCTCGCTCGCCTCCTGGGGGTCCCAGCCCTTGACGGTGCCGTCGCCGGAGACGACCCACCGCAGGGAGGCAGCGAGCGGTTCGGCCCGGGGGTCTGTGCGGCAAAGGCCGGCGGCGCCTCGCCGAAGATCTCCTCGTAGGCGACCGCGTACCCGGTCGAGGGGTCGGGAGCAAGCGACGTGCCCCGGATGCCCTCCGCCTGCCGCCCGAGGCTCTCCAGCAGATACGGCGAGCGGCCGGCATCGGTCAGGAAGAGGCCGGCGGGCGAGCCCGCCGCGGAGAGCGCATCCGATAGCCCTGCCGCCTCTTCCGGGTACACGGCGGCGACGACGATATCGGGCTCTTCTTCCACGATCTGTGCGGCGATCGCCGAAAGATCGCCTGACGTAGTGAGCGATACCGCCCCGGTGATCCGGATGCCGTTCATCGCGGCCGCTGCCGGGGCAAGCCGTGCAAACGTCTCCCCGTAGGGCGTATCTCCCGTGACAAGCGAGACGTCTTCGACGCCGTCCTTCCGGAGGAGCCCAAAGATCGCCTCCGCCTGCCGGCCGTCTGCGGGGCAGGTCCTCCAGAAGAGGCCGCTGTCGTTGAACTCTCCCGTGACAAGCCCCGTCGTGACGCTCGGGGAGATGAGGAGTTTGCCCCGCCCCGTGACGATGGGAGCAACCTGCACCAGTTCCGCGCTCGTCGCGGGGCCGATGATGATATCGATGTCTTCGCGCCCGGCCAGTTCTTCTGCGTATGCGGAGATGTTGCCGGTGCTCGTGTCCCGGTAGACGAGTTCGATCGTGCGGCCGTCCTGCCGGTTCATCGCATCCGCCGCCCAGGCGAGTCCTTCCGGCGAGTGCATGGCAAGGGGCCCGCTTGCAGGCAGCAGGACGCCGATACGGACAGGATCGGGATCGACCGCGGCGGTGCATCCTGCAGAAGAGATCGCCAGCGTGACGATACAGAAGAGCGTGAGAGCCGGGAACAGGCTGGTCCATAAGAGCGGTGATCGTGGGGTCATGGCAATGTCCAAAGGACGTTGATCGGCAGTTGATCGTTGTACGTCGGCGGCGGCTCAAATATGCCTTGTTATCAGACGGTTGCCGCAAAAACAGGGCGGCGGGAGAGGAAGAGCCCGCCGCGGTTTCTTAACGAAGAACGCCTGCAGTCGACCGGTACATCCTCCCCATATCGACGCCCGCCACCCCGCCGACGGCGTCACGGGAGTCCCTTGAGGGCATACCCGGAGATCGTGTAGTGCAACGATTCTCAATTACCGGCACTCCCAACGGAGGGGAGTATCGATCTTTTTTCACACTATCCGGGGGGTTGCATCCCGGGAGACGGCTTTTCCCCGGTATCGTCACGTACTGCTCCCTCTGGGGGCTTTGAGGAGGAACGTACGGGTACCCACCTGCGGGGAGGGGGTCTCCCCCTCCCCGGTCCCCGCCCCCCCGTGGCGATACCCCCACGGTCCACTCCATGGGGAGATCCCAGAGAAGAACCGATACGGCTTTCCCCTGGGTATCGCCATGACTGCCCTCGCCCCCGGGAGGGGGCGGGGGGGGAGCGCCGGAGGCGCGGGCGAGGTGGGGGATGCCGGAGAGCAGCGTCTGAGTATTCCACCTGGGTGAAGCGCGGGCGAGGTGGGCGATGCCGGAGAGCAGCGTCTGAGTATTCCACCTGGGTGAAGCGCGGGCGGGGTGGGGGGACGGAGGGAGCGCTCCGTCTGGGATGAGACGAAGGCCAGATAGGGTCTGTTCATTTGGAATCGATGCAGTAGACATAGATGACCCCGGCATTGGCGTCCCGGAAGGCGTCGAGCCGGTCGCGGATGGCGGTGTACGCCGGGGTGACCTCGTCCCCCGGCCGGAGCGCCGTCGATTTTGCCCGGAATCTCCGCCACCCGGGTTCAGCCCGGTCCGGAAGAGCACCCGCACGACTTCCACCGCCGCACCGGACCCAGGCATCCGTCACGCGGCCTTGGCGATCCTCGCCTCCTCCTTCACGTCCACCAGCTCCGGGAGTGAGCCCATGTGCGTGACCAGCGCATCGATATCGAGCGGGCCACAGACCAGATCCGTCCCTCTCGTCAGCACGGTATACCCATCGCCGCCGGCTGCGAGGAAATCGACCATTGCTGCCGTATAGTTCGCGTTCGGCTCCAGCGGGGTGCCGTTTACCCGGATCCCGGTGATTTTGCGGCCTGCGGGCCTCCCATCATCAAACGTATACGAGAGTCCTGAGACCGCAAGGTTGTGGGGCGGCAACGGGGTCTGCCATTGCTGCTCCAGCACATCCCTGATCTGCTCTCCCGTAAGGGTCATCGAGAGCACGGTCGAAGAGAACGGCTGTACCGAGTAGAGGTTGCCCCAGGTGACGTTGCCCTGTGATATGTCCGCCCGGAGCGAGCCGGTGGTGACAAAGGCAACATCGGCCTGCATCGCTGCCCGCTGGCCGTCGGCGACGAGGTTGCCGAGGAGGGATTCACCGGCACCGGTCTGCTGGCGCGTGATATCCGCCGACGCGCTCGTGACGACCCGGTTCGTCAGCGGCTCGACCACCTCTCTGGTTTCTTCAAGAAGTGCGGCGGCCCCGGGATCAGGACTGGTGCCGGGCGGCCGGCCTGCGTACGCCGGGACGATCTCTGCCGATTTATGGGTGACCTCACCGGTGACGGGATCGATGACGAGGTCGATATCGGCAAACGCCCTGCTGTAACTGTATGCCTGGGCCACCAGCACCGGCTTTCCACCGGCATTCTTCAGATAGGCGTTGGTGAACGCATGGGTGTGGCCTGAGAGGACGACGTCCACATCCGGGTCGAGGCCGGCGATGATCCCGGTGACCCTGCCCGTCACATTGCCTTCTCCCCGCGTCGGACCGTCGTAGGCATCCTGCGAACCTCCCTCGTGGAGGATGATGATGATCGCATGCACTCCTTTCTCCTGGATCTCCGGGACGTACCGGTTGATCGATTCAGTTTCGTCTTTGAAGGCGAGGTCTTCGATGTTTGCCGGTTTCTGGATGGAGGGTATCTCGGCCGTGGTGGCGCCGATGAACGCGACCTGTACGCCGCCGGCGTCCCGGATCACGTAGGGAGCGGCGATGGGGGTCTCGTTTATCTTCCAGACCACGTTTGAAGAGATATACTCCACCTCTGTGCCCGGGTAGGGATCTGCCAGGTGGGTGATGGTCGTCGCACCGTTCCCGCCGTTGATCTTGCGCAGCAGTTCGCCCGTGCCTCTGTCAAACTCGTGGTTGCCGAACGTTGCGATCATGGTGCATGCCGGTGCAGACTGCCGCGAGCAGCCGTCTGCAAGGCTGTTCCAGAAGAGCAGGGTGGGTTCGTCCAGCAACAGGCCGGATTCCGGCGGCGACGCGCCGACAACGTCCCCCGGCAACGCGATGAACGTGGTCGCCCGGCCGGCATCGGCCGCCGCCTTGAGGTATGATGCAAGCACCGGCGCACTGCCGGCCGGTTCTTTGTTGAGTTTCTGTCCGTCAGGCAGTTGCCCGTGGAAGTCGTTGACCGCGAGGATCTTCACGTGCACGGGCCCGGTCGCCGGTGCGGGGTGCAGGTAATAGGACAGCCCGATAGGGGCGAGAACAATGATCATGAGTACGAAAAGGCCGGCGATCGCCTGCTGCCATGGCGATCTGCCGCTGGTGGACGAACCCGATGTCATGGGAAGAGTTCTGGCCGGGGCGGCATAAATCCAGCTGGAACGGATGCACACAGCCGTAGAGAGCCGCAATTGCAGCAAGGACTGGATCTGGCTCGTCTGGAACAATGGCGGGGCTACTGCCTTGCCCTACGCTCGCAATGGCAGACCGGTGGATTCCCTGGGGGGGGCGCCGATGAGCGGGGAGAGTGTCCGGGTTCGGGCGACCCGGGAGAGGAGGTGCAGCGGCCCTCCCGCCAGGGGCGAGGCGGCTGGCATTGTACCGGTTCTACCGGGAGCTGCACGCGGATCTTCGGGTACGGTGTCTCCTTTACGTTTTGCGACCCGTTCGGGATTCTCAGGTCGCCGTATCTTCTGCCGTCGATTTCCTTGTTGAAGCCCGGGGTTGCAATACTGGCAGGACTGAACCCGGGTGCGGTTCGGATCATTCCGGGGATCGCTTTTCCCCCATTCTCTTCGCCTTCATCGCCTTCGCCTGGCCGATGAGATACTCCAGTTCCACCAGTTCACCGGCGCTTCCGCAGGCGCCCCTGCAACACGCCTCGTCGTGCAGCCTGCGGCACTCCTCTTCGATGCGGTCGAGGTCGTCCATGGTATGGACGTGATACCGGGCAAGGATATCCGCATACTCACGGATGAATGCGGCGATCTCTCTGAGGAGGTCCAGTCGGTCCGTTCTTGCTATCCGTTCCGGTGACAGCGATCCTATGGTATTGATGCATTGATCCCTCTTTTGGGTGGTGCGCTCCATGACCTTTCTTCCTCGTGTAGAGAGTTATTCCTTCTGGAACGGAGACGGGACCGTGGGATCCGTTTCGCGGGCTAAAAATTCGCGGATGACCGAGAGATACGGGTGCGGCGGGGCGCCGCGGTCCCCTGCAGGAGCGGTGGAGCGCTCTTGCGACCGGCCTGGTTCTCGGGTCGGTCTGGACGGTCTGACATCTTATAACGGCTCTGCGAGACCTGCAACGTAAAGGCTGACATCCTACTGGTTCTATCCCGGGACTGAAGAATACCGTAAGGTAAAAATCGGGGTATTTCCGATATCAGAAATACGTCCCGCCCTTCTCGAACGCAGCTCTGCGCTCGCGTGCCATCTGCAGCAACCGCTCCTCCACCTCCGGGCTGCCGAGGATATACCCCTTCCAGAGATCGGTATAGGGGTCCTCGGGCACGACGATGATCCCCTTATGTTCCGCGACCCGGTCAAGGATGAGCGACGCCGCTTTATCGACGGGATACGCGTCGTCTGGGATCCTCAGTTCGCCGCGGGCCTGCCCGTCGATACCCTTGTTGAAGATCGGGGTCGCGATGTTTGCCGGGCAGATCGTCGAGAAATAGAGCCCTTTATCCGCAAACTCGTACTTCAGGCACTCGGTGAGGCCGGTGACGCCGTACTTCGTCAGGGAGTAGAGCGCCTGGAACGGAGGCGGAACGATGCCCGCTATCGAACTGGTGTTCACGACATGTCCGAACCCCTGCCTGAGCATGATCGGCACGGCGGCATGGACTCCGTAGACGACGCTCCAGATGTTGGTCTCGATGATCGCCTTCCAGTCATCGAGGGTGGCCTTCTCGAACGGGATGGTTCCCCCGACGCCTGCATTGTTGAAGAGCAGATCCAGCCTGCCCGCCTCCGCCGCCGTATCCTCGATACCCTTCTGCACCTGCTCCTGCTTCGTCACGTCCATGACGAGCGGGCGTACCCGATCCCCATAGGCGGAGAGTTGCCCTGCAGCCGCGGCAACCTTCTCCCGGCTGCGGCCGGCCATGTAGACGGTTGCCCCCCTCTTTGCGAGTTCTTCGCTGATTGCGTACCCGATCCCGGAGTTTGCGCCGGTGACGATGCAGACTTTGCCCTTATAGTAATCCGAATCCACCATGATCCTCGCCTCGAACACCTTATTCGATGACCCTCGCGCCCATCGCACGAAGGATGGCCTTCCCCTCGATCAGTACCGCCTGCGTCACCCGTTTTATGGGCAGGGACGCGAGGCTGTTGACGATGTAATACTGGGCCGGATTCTGCATCGGGGTCAGTTCGATCCATTTCAGGCTGCCCTTTCCGATCTCTGCCGTCTCCACCTCCATGCCCTGGGGGTAGAGGACAAACTGAGAGAGGTCCGCTCCCGGAGCGCCGACCTTCGGGATGTACCGCCACCCGAGGGTGTTCATGGAAAGGAACTGCGACTTCAGGGCATCCAGGTCCCGACCGGTGATCGATCCCGTGGCCTCGAAGCCCATGTTGAGGAAGGTGTTCCCCTCGTAGCTGACGGTCGTGGCGTAGTGAGGCCGGACGATATGCAGGTCTTCGATATCCGCGTAGATCTTCGGGATCCCGGTCTGCTCCCGCCCGCCGAGGATGGGTGCGGTCTTGTTCTCCCAGACCACCAGCGTGTAGGAGCCGTCGAGTTCATCCTTCTTTCCGTGGAACCGGACCGGCGCCGCCACGTTGATCAGGTTGTACTGGCCGCCGTGCAGCCAGTTGATCTCGGTGAACCTGTTGAACGTCACCTGCACTTCGGGTGCCAGGAGTTCGAATCCTTCCGGGATGTAGTTCTCAAGAAGGTCTCCCTCGGTTTCGTAACTGACGGAGAGAGCGGTTGCCCTCTGCGTGACCAGGGTCTCCGGGTCGAACTTGCCGCCCCCGAAGTGGACCGGCATCAGGTAGGTAAAATCGTCTTGCGGTCGGAACATAACGTTCTCCAATCTGTTGCATGCCATCCTATTGGGCATATACTTTTTGAATCGTGCTTCTCCCATATCTGTTTTATAAAATAAGCCTTCTAATCCCTCAACCGGCAGAACGGCAGACAATTCTCACGATTCTCACCAAAACCATGGTATCAGCGCCATAACGATCGCAGATCGGCGGCGAGTCCCGCCTGCAATGCGACAGGGTTCAACCGGAGCAAGAAGAGATATCTATATATAAATCCTGAATGCAGATCAGAGCATTTGCTCGATTAACCTTATTAATCCACCTGTCACCGGATAGAACCGCGGAGATACAATTATGGAACATACCAGCCAGCCGGGAGGGAAGACCGGGGCGATTACGAGAGCAGACTCCGACCTTTCCCTTGAGGTCGTCATCCTGCTCGTCTTCGGGGTATTCATGCTCCTCTTCGGCCTGCTCCTCTTCAGGATTCATACGGGCGAACTTCCATATGCCCCCGACAGCACCTACGGGCTTTTTCTCGTGATCGTCTCGTTTCAGATCATCACGATGGGAAAGACCCCGTTCGGCGATCTCCGGCGTTCGTGGGCGGTCATACTTATCGGAGTATGCACGGCGATTATCGGGATGGTCGCCTGTTTCGTTCCCGGGCTGCTGGCCGAGCCGGTTCGCATCCTCGTCGGAGCCCTCCTCTTTGCCGGGGGGCTCGCTCTTCTTGCGCAACTGCTCTTCTCCGAAGATAAGGCCCGGATATGGCTGAAGATCCCCGGGATACTCCGGCACCTGACGATCGCGTGCATCGTCGTGTACGTGATGTCGATAATCCTCGGCCTTGTCACGCTCCTCCCCGGCATCACGACCGACGGCGAGACTGCAATCCTCCTCATCATCTACGGCATCGGCTTCTTCTACCTCTCCTGGAGCATCCAGAACGTCACCCGGACGTATCCTCCCGGAGAAAACCCGGCGTGATCGGCATGACTTCAGACGACCTTCACGCGAAAGGCGGGTTCGGACTCTTCAGGGAGGCCTCCCTCCCCCTCTCGGTCGCCCTGGTCATCCCGGTCGGCGTGCTGCTGATCCTCCTCGGGCTGCTGCTCTTCCCGGTAAACCAGGGGACGCTCCCGTTCTCCCCGGACGGCCAGCTCGGCCTGCTGCTCGTCATCATGGCCATCCAGATGCTGGCCCTCGGGGAGACTCCGATGGGCCAGTACAGGCGCTCGTGGCTGCTGATCGTCATCGGGATCGTCTTCGCCGCCATGGGGATATTCTCCTGCATCGTTCCGGGCATCCTGACCGGCGTGATCCAGATCCTCCTCGGCCTCCTGAACATCGCCGGCGGGGCGGTCCTCCTGACGAAGCGGTTTCTCCCGGTGCTGCACGATCTCAGGAACCCCCCGGCCGAGCCCGTTGCCCTTCCCCCCCTCCTCAAGCAGCTGCTGGCCACCCAGACGGTGCTGAATGTCGTATCGATCACCTTCGGCGTAACCATGCTCGTGCCCGGCCTCGCTCCGGGCACGGTCATTGCGGGGATCGTCGTGCTCAACGGCCTCCTCCTCTTCGTGCTGGCATCCATTCTCCTGAAGATCCGGTAGGGGCTACGGCTCGCTCCCTCGGCCTGCCTGCCGCTGTACCGTGCCGTCCGGAGGTGCTGCAACAGAACGGCTCAGCTTCCTGCAGGCAGGGAGAGTCTCGCGATCATCGGAGAACCGGGGGTTGACCGCTCCCTCTCCGGTAAGCGGCGCTGGTGAGGAAGGGTGAATGGACCCGGCGATGTCCGCTTCGCTGGCAGTACAGCGGAAAAAATCAAGGAGCCGGTGGACACCCCGTCTTTCCGGCCGGCCCCAGTTCTTTGAAGCCGGGACGTAGGATTCGCGCCCAGCATTCTCCCGAACGCAAGGATGCACGCCCACATCGCTCCGGGCTCTTCCGGCGTCGCGGCGCGTATGATACCGTCCCCGCCGCCCGAGGCCGTGGGCGCAACTGGCATGGTGGACCCGCCTGTTCCGGGTCCGCTCATCTCACTCCGGGGACTAGTGCAGCGATTCCCAATTACCGGCACTCTCACCGGAGGAGAGTATCGATCTTTTTTTATACTATCCAGGGGTTTGCATCCCGGGAGACGGCTTGTCCCCGGTATCCCCACGTACTGCCCCCCCTCTGGGGCGGGGGCTTTAAGGAGGAACGTACGGGTACCCGCAGGCGGGGAGGGGGTTACAGGCGGATGGCAATCTGTAGGAATTGAGCCTAGACCGGGGAGGGGGCGAGCCCCCTCCCCGTCAGCCCCACCCCCCAGGGCGATAGCCACCCCGGTCCAGTGCATGGGGAGATCCCGGGAAAGAACCCGTTTCTGACCGATTCTTCCCCGTATTTCGGGAAACCGGCTTCGACACCGCTCCCGGGACACGGCTTTCGTGGGGGATATCGCCATGACTGCCCTCGCCCCCCCCCGAGGGGAGGGGGCGAAGGCCAGATGTGGCCTGATATTTTGGAATCGATGTACTAGCGGTAACCCGGCACCTCTCAGGTCACCCCGACTCTCTCTCCCCCTCCATCCGCTTCGCCTTCATCCGCTTCGCCTTCATCTCCTTCGCCTGGCTGATGAGGTACTCCAGTTCCACGAGTTCCCCGGCGCTTCCGCAGGCGCCCCTGCTGCACGCCTCGTCGTGCAGCCTCCAGCACTCCTGCTCGATGCGGTTGAGGTCGTCCATCGTGCAGGTGTGATACCGGGCAAGGATATCCCCGTGCTCACGGGTGAACGCGGCAATCTCTCTGAGGAGGTCCATGCGGTCCGCCTTCGGTGCAGATGGTCCTGCAGCGCACCGGTTCGCCCTGGATGTCGTGCGGTCCATAATAGGTCCTCGTTGCACTGAGGGTTATCCTTTGCGGAATGGCGGGGAGCGGTGACCGGTGACCGGTGACCGGTGACCGGTTCACGAGTAAAAACGTAATCTCCAGGGGCACTCATGCCCGGACTTCCCGGAACATGGGCTCGCCCCTGTGTTCTTCCCCTATCTTCTTACCAATGGCCTGCCGTTCAGTGAACGAACCCCATGTCGACGCCGACGAGCCCGACGACGGTGCCGGTCGCGTCCCTGACCGGGGCATACCCGGAGAGGAGGGTGGCGGTCTCGTTGCCCCACTCGTCGGTGTAGAACCCGGGTTCAGCAGAGGGTTCCTCAAAGCCGGCGAGGAACGCGACGTCGTCATCCGTGGGCACGTAGACGTCGCCTATCGCGGGCGCGTACCCGTCGCCGTAGTCTGCGTCAACGGCGTAGTCGGTGGCGTTCTCGGTCTTGCGCATGGTGTAGACATAGACGACCCCGGGGTTTGCGTCACGGAAGGCGTCGAGCCGGTCGCGGATGGCGGTGAACGCCGGGGTGTTCTCGTCCCCGGGCTTGAGCCCCGCCATCGCGGTGCCGTCGATCTGTCCTGCAACCTCCGCCGCGAGGGCTTTCAGCCGCTCCTGCGTGATCGGGTTCCCTGCTTCGATGGCTGCCATCCCGACGCTGGCGCCGCTCGCGTTTGTTATCGGGGCATATCCGCAGATGAGACTGTAGATCTCGGCCGTGGGCTCCTCAAAGCCGGCAAGCAAGACGGTGTCCAGGGTCGTCGGGACGTAGCCGTCGCCTATCGCGACGGCGCTGTTGTCGCTGCCGTAGTCCGCATCCACGACGTACTCGGTGGCGTTTCCGGCTTTGCGCATCGTGTATATGTAGGCGATCTCAGGGTTTGCGGTCCGGCAGGCAACGAGCTGGTCACGGATAGCGGTGAATGCCGGGGTCGTCTCGTCGCCGGGCTTGAGCGCCGCCATAGCGTCGCCGTCGATCTTGCCTGCAATCTCCGCAGCGAGAGCCTCCAGGTCGTCCTGCGCGATCGGGCTTCTCGGTTCGAGGCAGATCATCCCGACGCTGGCGCCACTTGCGTTCTTGATCGGCGCATACCCGTAGATGGCGGCGTAAACTTCAGCGGAGGGCTCTGTGAACCCGGTGAGGAGTTCGCTCTTCGTCTCCTCGGGAATGGTGTAGCCGTCGCCTATCGCGTATGCATCGCCGTTGCCGTAGTCCACATCCACGATGTACTCGATAGTGTTTCCGTCTTTACGCATCGTGTGGATATAGACGATCTCCGGGTGAGATGCCCGGAAGGCACTGAGCTGGTCGCGGATTGCGGTGAACGCCGACGTGTTCTCGTCGCCGGGTTTGAGCACTGCAAGAGCATCACCGTCGATCTGTCCTGCAATCTCCGCCGCGAGGGCCTTCGCCTCGTCCAGCGTGGGCACCTTCTGCGCCGGCACGATCGTGCCGGGGGTCGGTTCGGTCTCACCGGGGGCAAATGCAATCAGGATCCCTGCGGCAACGACGATGAGCGCAACAATGGCGACTATCAGAATGTTCTTGACGGTCATACCAGATTCTCCTTCAGGATTTTATTGCAGAAGTGGGCACTTAAACACTCGCAAATGTATCGCGGTTGAATGTGGCGCTATGGTAATTTCAGCGCCTGTATGGCGGAATACCGGGGATAACGGTGGGGATATTTGAGATATATTCAGGCCAGATCGTCGCGCTCATGCTGACGTGCTCCGGGATTTCAGGGATAGTGCCGACGGTGAGCGGATTGGGGGCGGAGTTCCCCGGCAGAGCTGACCCTGTCTCATCCCAGCCCTGTCCTTGATATCGACGAGAGCCAGGCATGGTGCCCTTCGAGCTGGACGGCGTTCTCGAAGACCGCCGGCCGGATATAGTTGATGAACCAGCCCTCCCGGAAGGTCTCCCGTATTTCCCGCTTCGCGATCCTCCTCGGGAGCGGGTATTCGCCGGGATTCTGCTCGCTGAAGCAGAGCATGAAGTAGTTCCCGCCGGGCGCAAGAACGGTAGCGAGACTCTTTACGAAGACAGGCCGGTCTTCGTCGGAGAGGACATGGAAGAAGCCGGAGTCGATGACGGTATCAAACGTCCGCTTAAGCCCGGCGAGGTCCAGCGCGTTCCAAACGAGGAACTGCACCCGGAGCCCCCGTGCCGCAGCCTTCTCCTTCGCCTTCCGGATCGCAAGAGACGAGGTGTCGATCCCGAGCACCCCATGCCCTCTCTCTGCAAAGAAGAGGGCGTGCTCCCCCGTCCCGCACCCCACGTCCAGGACGGAGCCCGTAACCTCCCCCCGTCCCGCACCCCACGTCCAGGACGGAGCCCGTAACCTCCCCTGCCGCGGCGAGGTCGACGAACGCCTTCTGGGGTCGGCCGATGTCCCAGGGCGGCGTGCCCTGGTAGACCGCATCGAAGATACCCATGCATTACACAGGATCTTGAGACGATTTAACCGGTTCTGCACGACGGACCCTGTGCCTCATCCCTTTTCGCCGCTCCCGCAAACACCGGGCATCCGGTGACGCAGAGGCTGCACCGGATCGTTGCCGTCCTGGCGATCACCGGCGCAAGCGGTGCTATCCCCCTGAGCAGGAGTTGCCGCCGGAGCAGCCACTTCACGGCCGGGACAGTCCAGGGCGGGACCCATGTACGCACGGTCCAGCACCGGAACGCGTCGACGCCGTCCGGCCCGATCGCCCCCTCCGGGCACGCCCGGGTGCAGGCCCCGCATCCCGTGCAGAGCAGAGTGCCGCTCGTTCCGGCTCTCGTGGCAGGGGACGCGGTCACGACACCGCCGAGGAGCAGCCGAGGGCCGAACCGGCGGTTGAGGAGGAGGGTATTCTTTCCGATCTCCCCAAGATCCCCTTCAGCCTCGGTGCGGTTCATATCCCCGATGAACCGGCGCTTCTTCTCCTGCTCCCCCATCTGCGAGAGGAGG
>JAGVUK010000028.1 GCA_019136335.1 Methanomicrobiales archaeon | reverse complement strand
GAGGATCTTCTCCTCTCCCGCGGTTCGTTCACTCTCCGGGGCAGCGGCACCTTCAAGGAGGGCGTGCACCTGGTCAGCGGGGCAGTGGGGAGCGGGAAATCGACGCTCGCCCTCCTGCTCGCCGGGCTCCTCCATCCCGGGAGTGGCACGATCCGGCGACAGGGGGTCTCGTCGGCCCTGCTCCTGCTGCAGTTCCCCGAATACCACGTCACCTCGCCGACTGTCGCCGAGGAGGCCAGATCCTGGGGGCTAACGCCGGGCGATGTGCTCGCACGGGCGGATCTCGCCGACCGCGGCGACGACGACCCCTTCCGCCTCTCCCGCGGTGAACTGAAACGGCTGATCCTGGCCTGCATGTTCGTGCGGGACCCGGACCTGCTGCTGCTGGACGAACCGTTCAGCTCGCTTGACTGTGCCACGAAACAGAAGGCCTGCAGGATGATCGAAGAGAGGGGGCGGGGGATCACCATCATCTTCTCGCACGAGCGCGCGGTCCTCCCCCGGGTGGACGTCATCTGGGAGATGGAAAGCGGGACCCTGACCGCCCTCGGCAACGTGCCCGGTGCAATCCCGCGGTGGCGGCACGCCCCGCCCTACCTTGCGTATGCCCTCGACCGGGGCGCCCACCCGGAGAACATCAGGCTCGAGGATGCACGGGAGGCGATATGCAGGATCCAAGGCTGAGGCTTCTCTCCACCGTGGTTCTCTCGCTTGCCGCGTTTGCAAGCACGATGGGCGCCGTCGTCGCCCTGGCCTGGTGGCTCGTCTTCACGCCGCGCATAAAGGCTCTCCCGCGGCCCGGAGTGCTCTTCTCCCTCATCGCTATGATTGCCCTAACCGCACTCGTCTCGGCATGGGGGGGCGGCCCCGGTCTCTCCTACTTCATCCGGATGGTCGTGGTCCTCCTCCTTGCCGCGTGGGTATATACCGAGACGGAGGAGGGGGAAGTGCTTGCTGTGGCGGTCTGGGCCCTCGGGAAGCGGATCGGGTTTGAGATCGGACTCATCGCCGAGATGGGGCTTACCGGGCTTCTCGTGATCCGGCAGGAGATCGATCAGGCGCGAGTCGCACTGGCGCTCAAGGGGATCCCGATCGGCGCACGCTCGATCGTGCCGATCGCCGTTCTGCTCATCGTCACCCAGATCCGGAGGGCCGACGAAGTCGCCAGACTGCTGGTGGTACGAGGATACACGCTCGGGGGGCGGATATGCCCCCAGTTCAGAACAGGCCCGCGAGACATTCTGGCATCCGTATCGGCGGTGATACTCGGGTTTTTATCCTCCCTCCCCGTTCGTGATGTTTTTATATTATTAAGGTGAATTTTTTAGAGGCTTTATCGCTATCTCCTCAGCCCTTCGAGGTGCAAAATTCGATGTGTGCTGCCAAGTTTGATACACTCCACATCACCGATACCACGCTTAGGGACGCGCATCAGTCTCTGATCGCCACCCGGCTCCGGACTGAGGATATGCTCCCTCTTGCCCGGGCCATTGACGAAGTCGGCTTCTTCTCGGTAGAAGCCTGGGGCGGGGCGACCTTTGACAGCTGCCTCAGGTTCTTAAACGACGACCCCTGGGAACGTCTCCGGATGCTGAAGGCCGAACTCAAGCGCACCCCCATTCAGATGCTCCTGCGGGGCCAGAACCTCGTGGGCTACCGGCATTATCCCGACGATGTCGTGGAAAAGTTCGTGGAAGCATCCGCAAGGAACGGTGTCGATATCTTCCGGGTCTTTGATGCGTTAAACGATATACGAAATATGAAGAAGGCGATGGAAGAGGTGCAGAACGTCGGGGCGCACCTGCAGGGCGCGATATCCTATACGACAAGTCCGGTCCACTCCGTCGAGTCGTTCATCGATATGACCGAGGAACTCTACTCGCTTGGGTGCAACTCAATCTGCATCAAGGATATGGCCGGCCTGATCATGCCCCACGACGCCCGCGACCTGATATCCGGTATCAAGGAGACGATGGATGTCATGGTCAACCTCCACTCCCACTGCACAAGCGGCGTTGCGCCCCTGAGTTACCAGGCGGCGATCGATGCGGGTGTGGATATTCTCGATACGGCTATGTCGCCGTTTGCGCTCGGGACATCTCAACCTCCCACAGAGAGCGTCGTTGCAAGCGTCATCGGGACGCCGCGCGATACCGGCATCGATCTTCTGCCGTTGCGGAATGTGCGCAACGTCTGCCGCGACATGCTGGAGAAGTACGAACCGCTCTTTAATGCCATCGCGGACCGGGTCGATTCAGATGTCCTGATCTACCAGCTCCCGGGCGGTATGATATCAAACCTCATCTCCCAGTTAAAAGAGCAGAATGCACTCAACCGTCTGGATGAGGTTCTCCAGGAGATCCCCCGGGTGAGGAAGGACCTCGGCTACCCGCCGCTTGTGACGCCGACGAGCCAGATCGTGGGCACCCAGGCGGTCTTCAACGTCCTCATGGGCGGAGAACGCTACCGGAACGTGACGACGGAGGTGAAAGATTACGTCCGCGGCCTCTACGGCCGGCCGCCGGCCCCGATCAGCCCCGAGATACGGGAGTTGATCATCGATGGCGAAGAACCGGTCACAGTTCGTCCGGCGGACCTCCTCGCGCCCATATGCGGCCAGATGTGCAAAGAAGCAACAGAGCAGGGCCTCGTCACCTGCGATGAGGATGTCCTCACCTACATCCTCTACCCGAGCGTCGCCCCATCATTCCTCAGAGGCGAGCGGCAGGCCGAGGTGATCCCGAAACCGGCTGCCGCTCCGGCGGCGCGGATAGCGGAGATACCGAGCTCCATGGAGGTGGAGGTCGACGGCGAGATCTTCTCTGTCCGGATCGTCACTGTGGAGGGGAGTTCGGTCACGGTTCCGGGTCCGGCAACCGCTCCGGCGGGCAAGGGGAGAGCCCCCCGCGGAGATGTCGCCGGCGGCGTCAAGAGCAACATGCAGGGCATGGTCCTGCAGGTGCTGACCCAGAAAGGGAATGCCGTCAAGAAAGGGGATACGCTCATCGTCCTTGAGGCGATGAAGATGG
>JAGVUK010000098.1 GCA_019136335.1 Methanomicrobiales archaeon | reverse complement strand
CATGAAAGCGACCGACGTGAGCATAGTGATGGTTCTACCTCTGCGGGGCTCGCGAGGCATGAGCGAGAGGGCTCCCTCCGCACGGGGGGAGGTGAGAGCGGCGCCCCTTCTTCACTTGGTGTCAGGAGGCGGGGAAGACCCTGCTGACGATCGGGGTCTTCGAACCGTCCTCAAAGACCTGCTCGTTCTGCGGCTACCAGAAGGCCGATCTGACGCTGAAGGGCCGGGAATGGACGTGCCCGGACTGCGGGACGACCCACGACCGGGACCTGAACGCCGCGACCAATATCAAACAATTCGCACTTGCAAGGCGACGGATCAGCGCCGGAGAGCCTGTGGACCCGCTCCCGGTGGGGAGGGGGATGATAGCCGGGAAGCCCGCTCGCGCAAGCGGGGGGTAGTTCACGCTTGTGGAGATTGGGATCGCTACACCACCAGGCCCGGCGGTGCAAGTCCCGGTCGGTGAAGCAAGAATCCCCAGGCTTTAGCCCGTGGAGAGTGTCGATATCCCGGGCCCATGCCGGAACAAAGACTGATCTGATACCCCTGTTCAATTCAGAAAGCGCTAAATCGGCCGCCGGTATAGTCTTATTCATGCGCCCCATCGTCACCGGCGGGGCCGGCCCGGGCTCGGAACCTGGCAGCTATAGCCGCACCCCGGCGGTGCTCCTGCCCTGTGGCCGGTCGCACAGCGAAGGCACTCAGCCTTCTCGTGCTCCGTCCCATAGGAACGTCGCATCCGGCACAACACCCCGATGTCGTGATCGTTGAACCTCGCCGCCGGGCCGGTCAGGTGAAAGAACTCCCTTTCTTGTGAGGACAAGCATTTTGCTCGCCCCGATCTCTCCCGAACCGGCACCAGCACCTTCTTCCGAAACTCTAAATAGTACACTCCATAGTATATTACTTATGAGTGTCTTCCTCAACCGGGGCCGGGAACTCTCCCACCTCCATGAGCGGTACAGGAGCGACGGTGCAGAATTTGTCGTGCTCTATGGCCGGCGGCGGGTCGGAAAAAGTGAACTGATCGACCAGTTCCTCCGCACCGTCACAGGAATACATCTCGTCGCACGGGAAGAGTCGAAACACCTGCAGCTCCGGAGATTTTCTGCAGACCTGAGCGCCTATTTCAAAGATCCGTTTCTTCAGAAAAACGGTTTTTCTGACTGGGACAGTTTTTTCGAGTACCTTATCCAGCACGCGGCCGATCGTGTCGTGATCGCCATCGATGAATTTCCCTACCTGATCAAGGAGGACCCCTCACTTCCTTCGATGCTTCAGGAATACTGGGACAGGCGCCTGAAAGAGACCCGGATATTTCTCATCCTGTCGGGATCGAGCATATCGATGATGGAGTCGGCAACCATGGAGTACGGGAGCCCTCTTTTTGGCAGGAGGACGGGGCAGATCCTCCTGCAACCCCTCCGGTTCATCCACATCCTCGATTATATCGGGGACGTCAGGAAGGCGGTCGAGTTCTACGCGGTCTTCGGAGGGACACCGGCATACATCATGGCCGTCGATCCGGAAGGGGACATCCTGAAGAACATCGAGGAGAAGGTGATGAGAGAAGATTCGTTTCTCTTCAGGGATGTGGAGTTCGTGCTCAGGGCCGAACTTGTCGAACCGAGATACTACTTCTCCATCCTCTTCTCTCTTGCAGGAGGAAACCACCGGATCGGCCTCATCTGCAACGATACCGGCCTTTCCAAGAGTGTCGTCAACAAGTATCTCTCGATCCTTATCGACCTGAAGCTGGTGCACCGGCGCATCCCCGTGACCGAAGGCCACAGGAGCAGAAAGGGGCTCTACTTCCTCTCAGACAACCTCTTCGACTTCTGGTTTTCTTTCGTCAACCCCCATCTTGATATGCTCGAACGCGGCAATGCCCCGCTGGTTGTGGACCAGTACGTACGGCCGCAATTCGCGCGGTATGTCGGAAAGCACTTCGAGGAGATGGTGATGGACCTCTTCGATCATATCAACGGAGATGGTTTCCTGCCGTTCGTATTCACCAGGATTGGGAGTTGGTGGCATCGCGGGGAGGAGATCGATATCGTCTGTCTCGCTGAGAACCCGTACCGGATCCTGTTCTGCGAGTGTAAATGGCAGGATGGGGTCGATGCCGCAGAGGTCGTTGCGGGGCTGCGGCGGAAAGCACCCCTCGTCTCCTGGCACAACGACCGGCGGAGCGAGTACTTCTGCGTCGTTGCGCGGTCGTTCTCGCGCAGGGCCGAAGGGGAGGGGATCTCTCTGGACCTCGATGACTGTGCGGCGCTCATGGAACGTGGGCAAAGAGGCAGGGAGTGAACTACCTCGCCCTGATTGGGTGGGGCCCCCTGCCATGTTGAGGTGAACAGGACCCCGACCTGCAGCAGAAGTTCACCCACATCGTCGATGCCACCGCAGCACAGGGGGCACCGGTGGCGCTCTAGTTGCAGGGCAGGATTGAGGAAGAGGTCATCCTCGCCCTCCGCTCCCGGCGCGAGAACCGACCTGAATTCCTCTTCACCATCGTCTGGTCAATCGTCGTCCTCATCGCAACCATCCAGCACCTGCGGTTCGAGTATTACCTCGCCGTGAACCTCGCGCTCCTTGCGGCGGTCTTCGCCGCATGGGCGCTCGGTTACGGGCTCGAAAAGACAGTCGCAGCCCTCAGGGCACCGGGGAAGGGGAAAACATTTCCCCTGCCGGAGATCACCGCCGTTGCCCTGGCCGTCCTCCTCACCGGAACCCTCGCCGGAGCATCGGCCGCTGCAAACTTCGGCTATGCCTGGCGCGACGTCGCCTACGTTGCGCTCGATGACGACTGGCGCGACGCTCTCGAGTGGATGAACACTCACACCCCTGACTCCGGTGTGGACTACTACGCAATCTACGGCCGGGACGGCTTCCGATATCCGGCAGAGTCCTACGGCATCATGTCCTGGTGGGATCACGTTCATCGCGCAACGAGGCGAATGCAGCCCTAACCGGGGCCGGCTCCCGCTACATCATCACCGACGGCAGCATGGCTGCCGGGAGCTTCCCGAACATTGCCTACTGGCGGAACACGACGGCAGGGGTCGACCCCTACGCGGCCGGGCTCCTCGTCTCGGTGCCGGGGAGAGAGAATACCTACAGCATCGAGTCGTTCTACAAAGAGGCCTACTACCGCACCATGGTACTGCGGTTGCAGGCCTTCGACGGGACGATGGTGGTGCCGTCGGAGGCCCTCTACGTCGAGTACGACACCGCCTCCATTCCTGAAACCGGCTACGCGAGACTGGTCGATAACCGGACACTGTCCCCGGCCGGGGCCCGCGCGGCAGCCGACACTTACTCCGGGCCGCGGTCTTCGGGAGCGACATCCGTACGCCGCCGGCGACCATCCCGACGCTCCGGCACTACCGGCTCATCTACGAGTCCTCACCCGATGCGGTGACGAACGTGAAGATCTTTGAATATGTAAAAGGCGCCGTTATCCCGGGAGAAGGCGCTATCGAGGCCA
>JAGVUK010000113.1 GCA_019136335.1 Methanomicrobiales archaeon | reverse complement strand
CGAGCTCCTGAGAAGGGCCGGGGCCTTCAACTACATACCGACAAAGAAGAAAGAGGCGTACGCCGACGCCCTGCTACAGGAGTATAAGGCGGTTCCCCGGTGAGGCACCGGGGGGTGCGGGCGGAGGGGGCTCCTCGTGCGGGGGCGCCGTCCGCCCGCTCCCGGGCACCGGGTAACCCCGTTCACGCACCCTGCACGGACTTCCGCGTGAGGCTCTATTATTAACCTCTTCTGATGCTCGCGACCGCGTTGGTGCGAAGAACGGCAGATGGGCATGTGACGCCCCCTTCGCGTAAGGCCGTATTTACCACCCGTACCACTGACTCTCGCGTTGCCGCGACGATCGCAAAGACGGCATGAATCCCGCGAAAGCGACCCGGTGCGACAGCGCCCTGAACTGCGATTGTTGTCTCATTCGCAACAAATCATTTATCTCCCTGATGCGGAGATATATATGAAAGTGGAGGCAGAGCGTGAGATCACCATTTGAACTAATCGCCGAGAGCATCACGCGGCGACCCGCAGCAGTCGCCGCGCTCTTTGTTCTCGTCATGATTGTTGCACTCTACGGCATGGGCCAGACCACCATGGAGACGGGGCGCGATACCTACATCGACAAGAGCACGCCCCGCGGTGCCCTGCTCGACAAGTACATGGACACATTCAAGTCCGATTCGATCATGCTGCTCTTCGAATGCGACAACGTCCTCGATACCGACGTCCTCGCCTATATAGACCGGCTACAGTCCGAGATCGCCCGCGAGGAGTACGTCGCCGGCACCATGAGCATCACCGACATGGTGAAGCAGGTGAACGGGGGCGCGCTCCCCGCATCCGAGGCGGAGATCAGCATGGCAAAGGAACGGGTGCCGCCGGAACTCCTCTCCCGGTACCTCCCGTCCAACATGATGACGATCAGCGCCGTCACCCTCGCGCCCGGGGTTTCCTCGGATACCCGGAACCAGGTCATCGACAGCATCGAATCGCGCATCAGCTGCTCTGATATGCCCCCGGGCGTCAAGGTGACCGTGACCGGTTCCCCTGCTTTCGCCAAGCAGATGGGGGAGGAGATCAACGCATCGATGGGTGTGCTGATCGGCGCCGCCATGCTCCTCATGGTGCTCGCCGTAGGGCTCCTCTTCGGGCACGTCCGCTACCGGTTCCTCCCGGTCTTCGTGGTGGGAACGGGACTTATCCTGACCTTCGGCACCATGGGGCTTGTCGGGATCCCGATCAGCATGGTCGTGATCGGCGCGTTCCCGGTGCTGATCGGGATCGGTATCGACTACGCCATCCAGTTCCAGTCCCGGTTCGATGAAGAGGCACGGACCTCCCCGCTCGGGGAAGCGGTGATGACGACTATCCGGAACTCAGGCCCCGCGATCCTGTACGCGATGATCGCGACATCCCTCGGGTTCATCGCCATGTGGGTCTCCCCCGTCCCGATGGTCCGCGACTTCGGGCTGGTCTGCGTCATGGGGGTGATCTTCTGCTACATATCGGCCCTGATCATCGTCCCGACGTTCGGCATGCTGGTCAGGTACCGCCCGAAGGCAGAAGGGAACGCGTCCACCGGCTCCAGCATGGCGGCCTACGACCGGTTCCTCGGCGGCGTTGCGGGAAAGATTGCACGACATCCGATACCGATCCTCCTGGTGCTCGGGCTCGTCGCGCTTGCCGGCGTGCACCTCGACGCCAGCATCCCCATCAACTCAGACGAGGAGACCTTCGTCCCCGACGATATGCCGGCGGTCGTCGACCTGCAGAAGATGCGGCGCGTCATGGGGTCGACGGAAACCCTGACGCTTTATATCAGGGGCGGCGGCGTCACGAACCTGGACACCCTGACATGGATGAAGGAGTTCGAGGATTACGAGGTCGCAAACAACGATAAGATCACGTCGGCCACGAGTATCGTCACCTACCTGGTCCAGTACAACGGCGGCCGGATGCCGGCGACCCAGCAGGAGGTCGACGAGGTCCTCAAGCGCATCCCGGAGGCAACGAAAGAGAAGTACCTGAGCGGCAATACCGAGACGGTCATCGAGTTCGGGCTTGTCGAGATGGAGAACGAGGTCGCCCTCTCGCTCGTGGACCGGATGAAGAGCGACGTTGCGTGGAAGAGCCCGCCGCCGGGCATCACGGCAACGCCGACGGGGATGCTTGAGATGTTCACCAACCTGATGACCGATATCTCGGAGAGCAAGACGATGATGACCGTCCTCGGGTTTTTGTTGATCTTCCTCTTCCTGCTCCTTGTCTACCGGAAGGCGACGGCGGTCTCGCCGGTCATCCCGATCATCTTCATCGTGGGCTGGAACGGGGCAATCATGTACCTGCTCGGCCTCGACTATACGCCGCTGACCGCGGTGCTCGGGTCGATGACGATCGGGGTAGCCTCGGAGTACACCATCCTGATCATGGAGCGGTTCCACGAAGAGCGGAGGCGCGGGAAGGAGTTGTATGAGGCGATCCAGCAGGCGGTGCAGAAGATCGGGACGGCCATCACGGTGTCCGGGATGACGACGGTCTTCGGGTTCTCGGCGCTGCTGCTCTCGACGTTCAACATCATCTCTAACTTCGGGATCGTGACGGTCATCACCGTCGGGTTCTCGCTCATGGGCGCGATCCTGGTCATGCCCGCGGTCCTCTCCGTGATGGACCGGTTCAGCCGGCCAACGGCCGCACCCGCCTCCCCCTGAAACCCGGTCTCCCCCGGGAAGTCATTTTTTAGAGGGTCCGGTGTTTCCCGGCAGCAACAGGCGCCCGGGCCTGCAGTCGCGGGCTCAAGGATAGGGCGATGTGGGACCGAGCAGGGCCGGGAAGCGTCCAGATCGTCAAAAAAAAGGGTCAGGCGCTGATGGCAGCCAGTGTGCCATCCTCGCGCATAAACAGCCAGTAGCCCTCGGTCGGGAAGAGTTTCTGGTTCTCACCCTGAGCCCCCTTCAGACCGTTGACGAGTGCCGGCTGGTAGTTCTGGTTCTCCGCGTCGTAGCCGACGACATAGACCCAGTTGTCTTCCACCGATATGAGCGAGTCGTTTGCGCTCAGCGGAGTCAGGTCGGAGTAGCCGATGGCATTCCATCCCGGGGAGAGAGCCTTGGACGCGGGGGCCATCACCGGGTTGGTGCTGAAGTTCAGCTTCACGGTCATGGCCTCGGTCGAATAGACCCAGTAGCCGTCAAGGACCTCCAGGGTCGTATTCGCGCCCAGAGTCTCAAAGCCGGCCCCCGGGGTATAGGTGTAGATCGGCCTTCCGCCGGTGTCGACGTCCCCGAAGACCTCAATCGCGGTGTTGTTGCCCGGGGAGAGCGGCCTTGGGATGGAGACGAAGTTCCAGCCTTTGTAAAGCTCGAGATCCATGCTCTTCACCGGTACTCCCGGCGTCACCGTCGGTTTCGGAGTGCCGGTCGTCGTCGGTGTCGGGGTGACGTTCATTGTCGGCGTTGG
>JAGVUK010000220.1 GCA_019136335.1 Methanomicrobiales archaeon | reverse complement strand
TAGATCTTACCGATGTGGTTGATCGGGTTCTTCCCGCTCGTCGCCTCCATGCTCATGGGGCGGTTCGGGGTGATCAGCCCGTTCGCGCGGTTGCCGCGGCCGACGGAACCGTCGTCGCCCATCTCGGCCGACGTCCCCGAGACCGTCAGGAAGATGCTCCCGGCGTCGAGATCGTCGGCGGTATTGATCGCGACATTGATCTTCCGGTTCGTGAACCGCTGTGCGACCGCCGCGATCTGCTCGGTCAGGACGTTCTTCTGCTCGATATACTCGGCGATGCCCGGGCAGTAGCGGTCCACGAACGCCATCGCAACCGTGAGGGTGATGGCATCGCCGTCGCGCAGGCACATGATCTTGCAGTCCTGGCCGATGACGGGATACTTCGGGCGGAGCGTATCGTCAAGGTACGCGGCGACGCCTTTAACGATGCTCTCCGCCTCGCTGAACGGCGCGTGCCCGACACCGAACGACGTGTCGTTCGCCCGCGGGATCTTCCCCGAACAGGACCGGAAGACATCCTGCAGGTCGGTTGATCCCTTCCCCATCCGGCAGTCGACGATGACGTCGCGGTCCATGTTGAGGGTGGGGAGGATCTTTCTGATGTAATTCCGTGCCGCCTCGACGGCGATCGCGTCGGCGGGAATGTTCACGCCGTTGAAGGTCTTCGTGGCCCGGCCCGATATGAGGAAATAGATCGGTTTCGTGATCCGGCCGCCGCCGAACTTCGGGAGCGACTCCCCCGCGACGACCTCGCCCTGGTCGGTGTTGTGGTGCAGGACGCTGCCGCACTCCTCGAGGTACGACCTGCTGAGCGCCTGGCTGATCGACTCCGCAATACCGTCCGCGAGGCTATCCGGGTGCCCGAGGCACTTCCTCTCCACCAGTTCTATCCGTTGTCTCTCGATCGGGATCTGGTCAAGCCCTTCTACGCTGATGTTCCTGGTCATCAAATCCACCGTAGTTCTAAAGTATGATAAGAGAAATGATTGCAATTCATATAACCATTTCTAACCGTCACTACGGACACGGATGTCGGAACGGATGCCGATCTTGCAGTTGCCGTCCCTGAAGATGCGCACCATGCCCCCGCTCTCGGAGACCGTGATGCCGATGACCGGGATCTCGTGCGTGATGGACGCGGTTGCCCGGTGCCGCCCCCCAAGCCCCCCCGGGAGGGAGATGCCCCGCCCGGTGACGTCAAGGTAGCGCCCCGCCGACCGCACCTCGCCGCTCTTGTCGATGACGAAGACGCCGTCGAGCTGGGCGAACTCTTTGACGCTCTCCCAGTTGTCCTTGTTCTTGATGTCCCGGAGGGCGGCGGGCTGCCCCTGGTAGGGGTTGAGGATCGCCTGATGGGAGTGCCGGAAGATCTCCTCCGGGTCCCCGATGATGAACGCGGTCCCGATGGCCCTTCCTTCCCTCCCCTCGACCGCGATCTCGAGGGCGAGCGAGAGAGCCGCATGGAGCACCTCGCGGGGGACGATGTCGGAGAAGTCCTTGAGGTTGATGAAGTTCTTCCCCTCTTCGATGTCGTAGATGATGACGGCGTGGGGAAAGACGCCGACGACGATGCCGTTCTCCAGGTTCCGCCGGAGATAGAGGTGGACGGCGGCATCCAGCATATGCCGCTCGCTCACCTCCAGGATGTCGTGCATGGTGAGGTCTTTCAAGACGTCGAGTTGCAGTTCCTGCACCCGGATGATCGGGACCGAGGGCACGCCCGGGGGAATCGGTATCGGGTCGACGAACGAGACGACCGCCCGTGCGCCGATCTTCGCCGCCACCTCACAGGCGGTGGCGAGCATCAAGTCACTGTTCATAACACCTCGCGGATCAGCCCCGGTATCTCCGAGGGCCGGGACGCGACCGCTATCCCGAGGGCGGCAAGGCGCCGCACCTTGGATCGTGCGTCGCCCTCGCCGCCCTCGATGATCGCACCCGCGTGGCCCATCCTTTTCTCAGGGGGCGCGCTCACGCCGGCGATGTAGGTGACGACCGGGAGGCTGGTCGACCGGACCCCCTCCTCTTCGAGGTTGCCGCCCACCTCGCCGATGACGACGACGGCCTTTGTCCGGGGGTCGTCCTCGAACCGCGCGAGCACGTCCACGAACGTCTGGCCGATCACGGGATCGCCGCCGATCCCGACCACCGTGCTCTGGCCGATGCCGGCGCGGGTGAGTTCGTCGACCACCTCGTAGGTGAGGGTGCCGCTCCGGGAGACGACGCCGACCTCTCCGCGGGCGGCAAGGTGGGCCGGCATGATGCCGAGTTTGCACTCTCCCGGCGAGAGAAGCCCGGGGCAGTTCGGGCCGATGACCGTGCAGTCGTGGAGTTTCGCGTAGGCGACTGCCAACATGGCGTCATGGACCGGGATGTGCTCGGTGATGACGACACAAAGCCCGATCCCGGCGTGCGCCGCCTCCATGATCGAGTCGAGCGCGTGCGCCGCCGGGACGAAGACGACGCTTGCGGTCGCGTCGTGCTCCCGGAGCGCCTCCTTTACGGTGTTATAGACCGGCACGCCGTGGACTTCCTGCCCGCCCTTTCCGGGCGCGACCCCGGCGACGACGCCCCGGCCGCCGACCTCGCGCGCGTAGGCGTTCATCAGTTCCGTGTGGAACCTTCCCTGCCTGCCGGTGATGTTCTGGACGATCACCCCGAGGGTTTTGTCTCCGTAGATCATGATGCGACCCCCATCGCCGCCCGGACGGCCGCATCCATGCTCTCAAGCATACGGTAGCCGTGCTTGCCGAGCAGCCGCCGCCCTTCCTCCTCGTTCGTCCCGGCCATCCGGACGATGACCGTCGGCAAAACATCGGCGGCGATGATACCCTTCGCCACCTCGTCGCACCGGGTGATGCCCCCGAGGAGGTTGACCACGATCACCGCTACCCCGGGCATGCTCGCGACGAGCCGGACGGCGTGCATCACGCGCTCCTGGTCGGCGCCGCCGCCGACGTCGAGGAAGTTCGCCGCCCGGCCGCGGTAGTACTCGATGAGATCGAGTGTCGACATCGTGAGCCCGGCGCCGTTCCCGATGACCCCGATGGTCCCGTCCAGTTCCACGTAGGAGAACCCGTGCTTCTCGGCCTCGCGCTCGCGCTCCGAGAGGTCGCGGTTGACCGCTATCCCCTGGCGGGCGAGGGCGTTGTCGTCGATGATGAGTTTCGCGTCTGCTGCGTAGACCCCCCGCGGCGTCGTCACGAGCGGGTTGATCTCAGCAAGCATGGCGTCTTTCTGCTGGAACGCGCGGTAGAGGCTGTTGATGACGGGGGCGAGTTCTTTTGGGGCCCCGCCGAGGAGTTCGCGCATCAAAAACGGCGGGATCTCGCGGAGGAGCGGCGATACGACGACCCTCCTCACGGCGGACTCATCAGCCTGCGCCGCGTTCTCGATCTCCACGCCGCCGGCGTCGGCAAAGAGGACCACCGGCTGCCGGCTCGACCGGTCGATGGCGATGCTGACGTAGTACTCGTGCTCGATCGCCAGGCGCTCCTCGACGAGGATCTCCCTGACTGGGACACCCTTGATCTCCCGCGCAAAGAGATCCCGGGCGGTCACGACCGCCGTCGCGCCTTCAGCGAAGAGGACGCCGCCGGCCTTCCCCCGGCCGCCGACGTCCACCTGCGCTTTCAGCACCACGGCGCCGCCGAGTTCCGGCAGGTGTGCCGCGACCTCTTCGGGCGCCCGTATGAGTGCCCCCTTCGGGACCGGAATGCCGTACTTTGAAAAGATCTGTTTTGCCTCGTATTCCAGTAGTTTCATAAATTACACGCTCGCTCTCCGAGTTCAAATCCGCGTTTCAATGCTTTTGAGTTCAGGTTCTCGGTGCCCTTTGGGACGCTGTCGAGCACCGCACGCTCGATCGCCTCCCTGCTCACGACCCCGGTTGCGGTCACGAGGGCGCCGATCATCACGATGTTTGCAACAATCTCCCGGCCGAGGACGCCTTTTGCTTCCGCCGTCGCCGGGACCTCACAGTAGCGGCAGCCCGGGCGGGACCGGACGAGGTCGGTATCGAGGAGCATGACCGCGTCCGGTCGGGCCCGGACCCCGTACTTCTCAAACCCCTGCTGGGACATGATGACGTAGATGTCGGGGTCGGTCACCTCGGGATAGAGGATCGGCGCATCGTCGATCACCACCTGCCCCATCGAGGCCCCGCCCCGGGCCTCCGGGCCGTAGACCTGTGTCTGGACGGCATACTTCCCATCGTAGAGCGCCGCCGCCCGCCCGAGGATGACCGCGGAGAGGATGATCCCCTGTCCGCCGTATCCCGAGAACCTGACTTCGTGCCTCATCGTCTCACTCCCATCGCCGGCCGGTTCCGCCGGACCAGTTCCCCGACGGTGAAGGTGTCCTCCGGGACCGGCCTTCCTTCCCGGACCAGGCGGTCGCGCTTCTCGACAAGCATCGCGTGGCTCCGGAGGTGCTCGATCATGGCCGGGACGCTCCGGAGTTTGTTGTGGCGGCCGTAGTTTGTCGGGCACTGGGTCCTCACCTCGATAAAGGCAAGCCCCGGCGTCTGCATCCCGGCCGCGACGGCCTTCGTGAGCTCCTTGACGTGGTAGGACGTCCAGCGGGCGACGTAGTTTGCGCCGGCGGCGACAGCGAGTTCCGCGAGGTCGAAGGCCGGTTCGCTCGCCCCGTAGGGCGTCGTCGTCGATATGGCTCCCGGTGGGGTGGTCGGGCTCCCCTGGCCGCCGGTCATGCCGTAGATATGGTTGTTCATGCAGACGACGGTCATGTCCACGTTCCGGCGGCAGGCGTGGATGAAGTGGTTGCCGCCGATGGCGGCAAGGTCTCCGTCGCCTGTGAAGACGACGACGTTGAAGTCGGGCCGCGCCATCTTCACCCCGGTGGCGAACGCGAGCGCCCGCCCGTGGGTGGTGTGCAGCGAGTCGGTGAGGATGTAGCCGGGAGCGCGGGAAGAGCACCCGATCCCGGAGACGAAGACCGTCTCGTCCCGCTTCCAGCCCATCTCCTCCACCGCGGCGAGGGTGCAGTTGATGACCGTCCCGTTGCCGCACCCGGTGCAGTAGATGTGGGGCAGGCGGTCTTCCCTGAACCAGTCGGGCGCGATCATCGGTGCACCTCCAGGGCCCGCACGAGTTCGGCGGGGGTGTGGAGTTCTCCCCCGATCTTCGGGATCAAGACGACCGGCCGGTCGACGTGGCGCTGGACTTCCCGCACCATCTGGCCCATGTTCAGTTCCGGCACGAGAAAGGTTTTCGCGTTCGGGAACTCCTCGAGAGCGAACTCCGGGAACGGCCAGACGACCCTGAGCCGGAGGTGGCCGACAGATTCGTCGGGGTGGTCGCGCATCACCTGCTCGACCGTCCGGGACGGGGGGCCGTAGGTGACAAAGACCGTCCTGGCATCGGGGTTTACGACCTCGTAGTCGGCGATATCGCGGCGGGCCGACTCGACCTTGGCGACGAGTCTCTGCACCAGCCGGTCGTGCGCCGCGGGATCGGTCGTGTCCGGGTAGCCCCGCTCATCGTGGGTGAGCCCGGTCACGTGGACCGATCGCCCCGAGCCGAAGGGTGCAAACCCCGGGACGCCGTCGTCGCCGGCCTCGAACGGGAGGCTCCCTTCAGCGAGCGGGTGACGGGGGGTGACCTCGACCGAGTCTGGGATGGTCACCCGCTCCCGCATGTGGCCGACGATCTCGTCGGTCATCAGGAAGGTGGGAACCCTGAACCGGTCGGCGAGGTTAAACGCCTTCACCGTCAGGTCGAACATCTCCTGGACGGAGTTCGGGGTGAGCGCGATGATGCTGTAGTCGCCGTGCGACCCGAACCGGCACTGGAGCATATCGCCCTGCGCCGCCCGCGTCGGCTGGCCAGTGCTCGGGCCGCCCCGCTGGACGTTGACGATGACGCACGGCGTCTCGGTCATGGCCGCGTAGCCGATGTTCTCCATCATCAGCGAAAACCCCGGGCCGCTTGTCGCGGTCATGGCCCGGACTCCCGTCCAGGCGGCGCCGATCACCGCGGCGATGCTCGCGAGTTCGTCTTCCATGGATATGAAGACCCCGCCGGCCTTCGGGAGCCTCCGGGCCATGGTCTCGGCGATCTCGGTCGACGGCGTGATCGGGTAGCCGCCGAAGAACCGGCACCCGGCGGCGAGCGCGCCCTCCGCGCAGGCGGCATTCCCCTGCATGAACTCAACTCTGCTCAAAACTCCACCTCCACCCGGTGCGGCTCAAACGGTCTCTCCTCGACCCAGGCGATCGCCTGGTCGGGGCAGATCATGTGGCAGACTCCGCAGAGCATCCGCCCGTAGAGGGCTTGCAGCCTGCAGTTCGTGCACCGCTCGGGGCGGTCGAGGACCGGGGAGACGATCCCCCGGCTGTTGAGTTCCGTCCCTTCGCGAAAGATCCCGTAGGGGCAGACCAGCACGCAGAGGTTGCACCCTTTGCAGCGGCTTTCATCGATGACGAGTTTCATGAGACGGTATCCTATCTAGTATTGAAGCGCTTGTGAAATTGTGTTTTCGCTTTCTCGCGTACTGTCTCGAAGAGATCACCGCCGTGGGCGTCGATCCCGACCGTCAGCGGCAGGTGGTCGGCCTCGATGACCCAGACCGCTTCGGCCATGCCGAGTTCTTCAAAATAGACGCCTGAGAGGTTCATGCGGGCGGCGGCGAGGGCGGCGCACCCCCCCGTGAGCGCGAGGTAGACGGCGCGCCCCCGGAGTTGCCTGACCACCTCCGGCCCCATCCCGCCTTTGCCGATGAGGGCGCGGACGCCCGCGTCGATGAGGAATCCCGTGAGCGCGTTCATCCGCGCGGACGTGGTGGGTCCGGCGACGACGAGCCGACTCTCCTGCACCACCGGGCCGCAGTGGTAGACCACGGCGCCCCTGGGATCAAAGGGGATGCCTTCCTCCATCATCCGGAGGTGGGCCTCGTCCCGGGCGGTGTAGATCGTCCCGGAGAGGGTGACCTGGTCGCCTGCCCGGAGCGAGAGGACCTCGTCGCCGAGCGGTGTCGCAAGGTGCATCATCGTTTGACCTCCACGGTCGCCCGGCGGCAGGCCCAGCACTGGACGTTCACCGCCACCGGGAGGGATGCGGTGTGGCAGTCCGCCCGCTTCACCTTCACCGCGAGCGCCGTCGTATCGCCCCCAAGGCCCATCGGCCCGATGCCGAGGGCGTTCACCGCGTCGCAGAGTTCCTGCTCGTAGTCGTCCATGGTGTCGACCGGGAGGAGCAGGGCCTCCTTTGCAAGCGCAGCCGCCACGTCGAACGTCCCGCCGATCCCGACGCCGAGGAAGACCGGCGGGCAGGGCCTTCCGCCCGCGATGAGCATCGTCTCCGCGACAAATCGGGGGATCTCCGCCGCCTGCGAGGGGAGGAGCATCCCGATCCTCGATGCGTTCTCGGAGCCCGCGCCCTTCGGGAGCACGGTCACCGTGAGCCGGTCGCCGGGCGCCACGTGGACGGCGGGCATCTCGGCGCCGGTGTTGTCCCCGGTGTTCTCCCGGGTGACTGGATCCACGACGTTCGGGCGGAGCGGAATTGTGGCCGTCGCCCGGCGCACCCCTTCCCGCACTCCGAGAAAGATCGAGGGCGAGAGCCCGATATCAGGAGGCAGGGTGAGGTAGACCACCGGCACGCCGGTATCCTGGCAGATCGGCACCTGCAGATCTTCGGCGAGTGCGATGTTCTCGAGGATATGGCCGAGTTCCCGCCGGGCGACCTCGTTCCTCTCGACCGCGGCCGCCCTCCGGATCGCCGCGAGGACGTCCGTGGGGAGCCGGATCTCAGCCTCTGCAAGAGCTCTTTCTGTGGCGTTGGCGAGCGCGCACGAGAGCTTCGAATCTGCCGGATGAACCATCATTATTACTGGTGGGAAGAGGCTATAAATACCTATATTCCCGCCGGTATCGAATCTGCCCTCTGCGGGTTGCTCCTCGCAAAAAGGATGGGGCGTTGTGCAGGTCTACGCTTCCGCTGCCCGTTCTTCGACGATCCGTGCGGGGGTCGGGATCTTGTAGATGCCGCGCCGGAGGGAGGCCTTCGCCTTCTCAGCGTACTGGGGGGTCGTCCAGACGGAGAAGACCTTCTGGCCGCTCTGGACCCGCGCCGCGGTGCCGACGGCCTTCCCGAAGGCGAGACGCATGCCTTCCGAGACACGATCCGCTCCTGCGCCGGTTGCCTGCTTGTTCTCACGGAGAACGTGGTGCGGGAAGGTCCGGATCTTTAAGTGATAGTTTGCCCTCCCGACCTCTTTCAAGAGCTGCCGGTTGATGCCGATACGGGCGGCCTCAAGAGCCGTGTGGCGTATCTGGCAGGTCTCCTCGACGACGATGGAGAGCTCGACCGGGAAGTCCTGGTTGAGGTTGCCCATATCGTACTGCACGATCTTGCTGCCCGGCACGCCGCCCATGTATTCCCTGCGTGTTGCTGCCCGGCACGCCGCCCATGTATTCCCTGCGTGTATATGCTTTCTTTGCGAGATTCCTGTACATCTTCGCTGGTTTTCGTACCATCGTTAAAAACTCCTGCCGATCTATGGGTGCTTTATAAAATGGGGATTTCCTTTAATAAACCTTACTGGGCGTTTCCGGTCTCGTTGATCATGTCAAGCACCCGCCGGCGGACCTCCGCAAAGTCGGCGCTGGTGCGGTCCCGCGGCCGCGACCAGGGGATCTCGATGACCTCCCGGACCGTCCCTGGCCTTGGAGAGAGGACGATGATCCGATCGGAGAGGTAGACCGCCTCGTCGACGCTGTGGGTGACGAAGACGATCGTCTGTTTCGTCTCATCCCAGAGGGAGAGGAGTTCTCTCTGCATCCGGTTCCGGGTCTGGGCGTCCAGCGCCCCGAACGGTTCGTCCATGAGGAGGACGTCAGGATCGTTTGCGAGCGCCCGGGCTATCGCCACGCGCTGCCGCATCCCGCCGGAGAGTTCGTAGGGGTAGGCGTCCCGGAACTGGGAGAGGCCGACCATCTCGATGTAACGATCGGCTGTCTTCCGGCGCTCCTCCTTTGCGACGCCCTTCATCTCGAGGCCGAAGGCGACGTTGTCGATCACCCGCCGCCAGGGGAAGAGGGAGTACTCCTGAAAGACCATCCCCCGCTTCGGGTCCGGGCCGGTGACCGGGCGGCCGTCGACGGTCACCTTCCCGGTGGTCGCGGTCTCAAGCCCCGCGATGATCCGTAAGAGTGTCGTCTTCCCGCACCCCGACGGCCCGACGAGGCAGACGAACTCTTCGTCCCGGATCTCAAGGTCGACGCCTGAAAGTGCCTGCGTGGCGGTGCCGTCCTCCTTTTGGAAGGCTTTGCCGAGGCCCTGTATTGAAACACCGCTCATATCAGGCCACCTCCCCTGCCCGCCACCGGAGGAGCTGCCCGTCCACGTAGTTCCGGAAGATGCGGTCGATGATGAGGCCCGCAAAGCCAAGGATCAGCATGTAGACGACGACGTTGGGCATCTGGTGGAGGTAGTAGTTGTGCCAGAGCTGGTAGCCGAGGCCGTAACTCGATACGCCGAACATCTCGGCGGCCACGAGGCACATCCACCCGACGCCCATCGCGATCCTGATCCCGGAGGCTATCGCCGGGACGGCGGCGGGGAGGGCGACGTAGCGGATCAGCTCAAACGAGGTGTCGCACCCGAGCACCTTCCCCGCCTCGACAAAGACCTTCGGGACGTCGCGGAACCCGGAGTAGGTCGCGGTCAGGATCGGGAAGAAGGCTCCCGCGAAGATGACGAACCCCGCCGCCTGGGTGGTGAGCCCGAACCAGATGATGGCGAAGGGAATCCAGGCGAGCGGCGGGATGGGGCGGAGGATCTCGATGATCGGGTCGAGGAGGTAGTCCGCCACCCGGAACCATCCCATGATGATCCCGATGGGGACGCCGAGGAGGAACGCCGCAAGGAGCCCGATCCCGAAATGTTCAAGGCTTACTGCGATATCGGCGAGGAGGGTGCCGGAGGTGAGGAGGTCTGCGAAGGCGCCGGCGACGTCGGTGACGCTCGGGAGGATGAACGATCGTCCTACCACGTATTCGGCTATGATCTGCCAGATCACCGCCGCGGTAACGAGCGCTGCGATGCCGAGTAGTCGTTTCTGTGTCTGTCGGTTCATGTCTCTGTTCCGCTGCTCGAAGGTATTGCTGCCGGGGGAACCGCCGACCGGTCCGCCCGGGATGTTCTTCAGTACTTCATCGGCATCGCCGTAAAAGATACTTTTGGAGGAAAAAGAGGTCTGGTCCCGGGTTATGCCCGGGCCTTCTCGTAGAACGAGAGGTCAAAGAGGTCGTCCTCGGTGAGGTGCTTGTTGATGTAGCCGAGTTCGTACTGGAGGTTCGTGTACTCCACGACCGACGACGTGATGACCCGCGGGTCGGCGGTCCAGGTGCCGTCCCAGTCCCGGAACGACGCCTTCACGGTCTCGACATTCTGTCCGGTCTTCTTTGCGTAGATGGACGCGGCCTCGTCCTGGTGTTCGAGGTTGTACTCCGTCGCCTTGATGTGGGTCCGGACGATCTGCTCGACGATCTCGGGGTGTTCGCGGATCAAGGAGCCGCTCGCAACGAGGACACAGCAGGCGTGATCTTTCAGCATCTCGCCCGACTGCACGACGGTCCTTCCCGTGCCCTCTGCCTCGATGATGGCCGGGGACGGGTGGGGCAGGAAGACGCCGTCGACCTGGCCCGCGGAGATGGCGGTGGTAGCCGCACCGGGGTCCATGGCGACGATGGTGACCTTTGCGGGGTCGACGCCGTTCTCCTCAAGCCAGGTCCGGAAGATGGTGTCCTGGATCGTTCCCGGCGGGAAGGTGGCGATCTTTTTGCCCACGAGGTCGGCGGGGGTCGAGTAGGGGATCTCGTTCCTGAGCACGAGGTCGGACCCTTGCGTCTGTACCGCCGCAACGATCTTTGCGTCAAGTCCGTTATTGCTCACGGCCGTGATGAACGGGGCGGAACCGACGTAGGCGATATCGAGGTCCCCGGCAAGCATCGCCTGCATCTCGGGCGCGCCGGTGCCGAACTGGTAGTCGGTCACTTTCGTGATGCCGAGGGGGGCGAGGTCGTCTTTCCACCACCCTTTCTCCATCGCGGTCATGTGGGCGATCTGGTGGGTGCTCGGCTGGTAGCCGATCGAGAGGTGCGTCACGTCGTCGGTGCTGGTGCCCGTGCACCCGGCGATGCACGCAAACGCCGCGACCAGGGCCACGGCCAGGAGAATTGCGGTAAATGATCTCATGAGTCTCTCCATCCATATGAGTTACTGTATAGTGAGTAATCATCACGCTGTCGGTATATAGTAGTGTCGAAAATTGGTAGTATAATTATACTATAGTATTAAATTTTGTTCGATATTTTTCCCTATTGGAGAAATAAGTGCAAAGTAATGTGGAGGCGGAGGCGCACTTTGCCGGGTGAGGTCGTCCCCAAATGCCTCTACCGGGACACCCCCCCAATGGCGATACCCAATGGAAAGCTGTTTCGTCATCTTTGCCCAGGATATAGTTCAGATGGCAGCTATCTGGGAAATCAGCGCTCTAATAAGGGCGTATCGAAGGTCCGGAGATCCATTTAGGACAACCTCTTACTTAATAATCAACAGTACATAATTCACAGTACATAAGTAAGATGCCCGGGATGGTTACCAGAAACAATCAATCTGTAAAAACAGGAGGGAGAAAAAATGACAAATAACTTAACATTTAACGAGGCAATGAAAAAGCATGTCCGGACATTGAAGCAGTATGTGCCGATTGTAGCAAGAGTTCATGGAGGTAATCACCCGGAATTTCATGAAGTTCGCAAATTGTTTGATACAATCATTGAGAAAACAAAAGAAGCAGGTTCAAATAAACCTGAATTAAACGAAGAATTTGCCAAACTGCGGGAGATTACGGATACTTACACAGTTCCGGGAGATGTGTGCGAAAGTTATGAGGCTGTTTACAGTATGTTGGCCGAGATAGATAGGGCATATTGTGCTTAAATCATTATAATACTGAGAAGACGGTGAGCGTTTTGCAGAGGTTTATACTGAGCAAGAAAAATCATATAACATTGATTAGCGCCGTTTTAATCGTTTTCGGGTTTACCAGTGAACTGGGTTTTAAAAATGAGATCGTAGCCATTTGGTCCCTGGCTATCGCCTCAATTTTAGGGGTTGCGCCTATTGCAATCCAGGCCTATCAAGCACTGAAGGTTAAAGTCGTCAGTATTGATGTTTTAGTTACCATCGCGGTTATCGGGGCATTTCTCCTTAAGAATTTTGAAGAATCTGCCATTGTCACCTTCTTATTCTTGTTTGGCGCTTTTCTGGAACAGCGGACATTGAACAAGACGCGTTCGGCCATAAAAGAGTTAACGGAAATGGCGCCGGAAAGCGCTTTAAAACAGATGGACAATGGTGAATTTGAAGAAGTAAAAGTAGATGATGTTGACGTAGGCGATATTTTACTGGTGAAAACTGGCGCGAAAATTCCTGTTGATGGAACCGTTCTGTCAGGAGAAGGTCACATTAATGAGGCAAGTATCACCGGCGAGTCTGTCCCGGTTGGCAAAAAGAAAGATTCAGGCGTATATGCCGGAACGATTCTGGAAAATGGAACGCTTCAAATTGTTGCCGACCGTGTAGGTGAAGATACTACTTTCGGTAGAATTATAGAGTTAGTTGAAGAAGCGCAGGATTCAAAATCCGAAGCGGAACGCTTCATTGACAGATTTTCTAAATACTACACCCCGGCAGTTTTAGGGCTCGCCATTATCGTATGGTTATTTTCACGAGATATTGAACTGGCCATTACATTATTAGTTTTGGGATGCCCCGGCGCACTGGTTATCGGTGTACCTGTTTCAAACGTAGCGGGCATTGGCAACGGAGCACGGCACGGCGTTCTTTTAAAAGGCAGTGAAGTTATTGGCGATTTTAGCAAGGTTGATACAATCGTATTTGACAAAACGGGTACATTAACAACAGGCAATCCTAAAGTAGCAGACAAAGAATTTTACGCAGACAGCGTTGGAGAGGTATTAGCTTACCTTGCAAGCGTTGAAAAAGAATCAGACCATCCCTTAGCCAACGCAATTGTAGAACACATCGGAGCTATAAAATCATATCCAATAGAACAAACAGATGTTGTAAAAGGCGCCGGAATTATCGCTTACATCGATGGACATAGGGTTGCGGTAGGCAACGTTACGCTCATGGAGCGGGAGAATGTTCATTTAGCTGAAAAGGCCCGTGCAGATATTGCCCGATTCGAAAAGAATGGAAACTCACTTGTTTTAATATCCGTCGATAGTGAATTAAAAGCACTGATGGGTATCCGTGACCAGATTCGTCCGGGTGTAAAAGAAGACCTTCAAAAATTAAAGAAATTAGGCGTTAAAAATCTGGTAGTTCTTTCGGGAGACAACCAGGGGACAGTTGATCTGGTGGCGCGTGAACTGGGGCTGACAGAAGCGCACGGACATATGTTACCGGGAGATAAGTCGAAATATATTGAAGAGTTAAAAACTAAAGGTCATATAGTCGCGTTCGTTGGAGACGGAGTAAATGATAGCCCATCCCTCGCTCTGGCACAAATCGGAATTGCTATGGGAAGCGGCACAGATGTCGCAATTGAGACCTCGGATGTCGTCCTGATGAATTCGGATTTTAGTCGCTTGCCACATGCACTGGGTTTAACAAAAGCAACAGCTGCTAATATGCACCAAAATATTGTTATCGCAGTAGGAGTTGTGTTGGTCCTGCTTGCAAGTGTATTTTTAAGTGAATGGATGAACATGTCGATAGCGATGCTAGTACACGAAGCAAGCATATTAGTCGTAATTTTAAACGGAATGCGGCTTCTCCGTTTCAAATTATGATATTAGAATAAGGAGAGATGAAAATGCAAAAAGCAACGATTCAATTAGAAACATTGACTTGCCCATCATGTGTCCAGAAGATTGAAAAAGCAACAAAATCTTTGGTCGGTGTGGATAAGGAAAGTGTAAAGGTGCTGTTTACCTCAAGCAAAGTCAAATTTGACTTTGATGCTGAAAAAATATCAGTTGGGGATGTCGAAAAGGCCATTACTGCACTTGGATACATAGTTCTCAAATCTCAAGTTAAAGATAAGTGAACTACCCCGCCCTGAAGGGCGGGGCTTCCTGCTTCATCCTTCCTCTATTGAGGCAAGTCCACAGGCACAACGGTGCGTTCCGCACCTGCTACCCCGACAAGATTCTGATCTTGCAAGGCGAACTTCTTGATTATTGATCGCCGTGTTGACGTCGCGGTCATGATGGGTGCCGTGCGCGGGGAGACCCCTCCATTGCGATACCCACCACGGTCCACTGCCCGGGGTGAACCGGAGAACATCCAGAGCATCCATCCCATCCGTGCGTGGTTTTAATCTCTTCCAGGGCCAAACGGTACAGACAGGACTGTTGATAGAATGCGTTCGGATCAGATTCGGCAGGGCCGTCTCGCCGGCGAACGTTCGGCCGACCTCGAGCATTTTCTTGCCTCGATGGACGCCGACCGCTGGATAGCGGAGGCGGACCTCCTTGTGGACATGGCGCACCTCCTCGGCCTCTCGCGGCAGGGGATCATCGACGAAGCCCCGGCCCGTGCGCTGATGGCGGCGCTCCTCGACCTCTACGACCACGGCCTCCCGGAGGAGGCGTTCGACGAGCATTTCGAGGATATCCACGCCGGGAAGGAGGCCTACCTCATCGACCGGGTCGGGGAGGACTTCGGCGGCCGCCTCCACATGGGCCGGTCCCGGAACGACGAGGTTGCGACCTGCGTCAGAATCCGGTTGAAACAGGAGATCATCGCCCTCGTGCGGTCGCTCGCCGATCTCAGGGCGACCCTCCTCGACACCGCTGCCCGGCACACGGAGACGGTGATGCCGGGTTTCACCCACCTCCAGCACGCCCAGCCCACGACGCTCGCCCACTACCTCCTCGCCTACGAGCAGGCCTTCTCCCGGGATACGGCCCGGCTCCGGGAGGCCTACGCCCGGGTGGACGTATCCCCCCTCGGTTCGGCGGCGTTCGCCTCGACCGGCTTTCCCCTCGACCGCGACTACACCGCCCGGCTTCTCGGCTTCTCCCGCCCGGCGGCAAACAGCATGGACGCGGTCGCCGCCCGGGACTTCGCGATCGAGGTGCTTGCCGGAGTAGCGGTCTCGATGACGACGGCAAGCCGGCTCTGCGAGGAGCTGGTCCTCTGGAGCACCGCGTTCGTCGGGTTCATCCAGCTCGATGACGCCTACTGCTCCTCCTCCTCGATCATGCCCCAGAAGAAGAACCCGGACGTCGCCGAGATCATGCGGGCGAAGGCCGGATCTGTCGCAGGTTCGCTCGTCGCGGCGATCACGATCACGAAGGGCCTCCCCATGAGTTACAACCGCGACCTCCAGGAACTGACCCCGCACCTCTGGCGGGGCGTGGAGGCGGCCCGGCAGAGCATCCCGCTGTTATCCGGCATGATCGGCACCGCGGCCTTCAATACCGAACGGATGGCGGCCGAAGCGGGCAGAGGGTTCTCCACCGCGACGGAACTTGCCGACGTCCTCGTCCGGGACTACGGGCTCGCGTTCCGCACCGCCCACCGGATCGTCGGTCGGGCGGTGCGGCACGGTTCGCTCGACCTCGCGACGCTCGAGGGGGCCGCACGGGAAGCGGCCGGCATCTCGGTCATCGACCTCGGGGTGACGGAGGAGCGGATCGCCGCCGTCCTCGACCCGCGTCACGCCATTGCGGTGCGAACGATCATCGGCGGCCCGGCGCCCGCAGCGGTCGCGGTGCAGCTCGCGGAGCAGAAGGAACTCCTCGCCCGGGACAGGGCATGGGCGGAGGAGACGGAAACGGCGCTCTCCCGCGCTTTTGAAGACCTGATAACTGAATCACGGAGGCTGATACTATAATGGAAACACCGAAGGCCGGAGACCGGGTGCGGTACGCGAACGGCGGGGCTGCGCTCACCGGCACCTACATCACCGAACGGGACGGGATGGCCGTCATCAAGCTGGAAAACGGCTACAACATCGGGACATCCCCGGAGAAGATCGAGTGGGTCGGGCGCGCGGCCCCGCAACCGCCGGCGGGCGCCGGGGTCGTCATCCAGGACACCAGCCTCCCGGAACTCTCCATCATATCCACCGGCGGGACGATCGCAAGCAGGGTCGACTACCGGACCGGGGCGGTGACGAGCCAGTTCTCGGCAAGCGACATCCTGCGGGCGATCCCGGAACTCGGGGACATCGCCCGCTACCGCGATCGCCAGGTGGCAAGCATCCTCTCTGAGAACATGCGCCCGGCGATCTGGCAGGAACTGGCCCGGGCGGCCTACGACGAGATCCGGCACGGCACGTCCGGCGTCATCGTCACCCACGGCACCGACACGATGGCAAGCTCGGCCGCGGCGGTCAGGTTCATGCTCAGGACTCCCGTGCCGGTCGTCTTCGTCGGGTCACAGCGGTCCGCCGACCGCCCGAGCTCCGACAACGCCATGAACACCCTCTGCAGCGCCGCCGTCGCGGCCGGCAACCTCGGCGAGGTGGCGGTGGTGATGCACGCGACAACGAACGACGACCGGTGCGCCGTCCACCGGGCGACGAGGGTCCGGAAGATGCACACCTCCCGGCGCGACGCCTTCCAGAGCATGGGGATGGCCCCGCTCGGCTACGTCGACTACCCCTCGCTCACGGTCACCCTCTCGGACGAGGCAGTGCGCCGGGGCGCCGAGGAGCCCGAACTCCGCGATGCGCTCGAGGAGCACTGCGCTCTTCTCCATTTCCACCCCGGTATGCCTTCCGGCGTCCTCGACGCCTTCGAGGGCTACGCGGGCCTCGTCCTTGCCGGGACCGGCCTTGGGCACGTCTCGACGGACTGGATCCCAAAACTCCGGGGTATGATCGACGACGGAACGACCGTCGTCATGACGTCGCAGTGCCTGCACGGGAGGGTCTGCGACCGGGTCTACAACACGGGGAGAGACCTCCTCTCGATCGGCGTCATCGAGGGCGAGGATATGCTCCCCGAAGTGGCGCTCGTGAAACTGATGTGGGTGCTCGGGAACGAACCGGACCCCGAACGGGCAGGCGTGCTCATGCAGACCGATCTCGCGGGCGAGATCCGGCGGAGGTCGATCTGAATGAACTATAAAGAACTCGGCCTCAAGGCCGGGATCGAGATCCACCAGCAGCTCGACACCGCCGAGAAACTCTTCTGCCGGTGCCCCACCACCCTCCGGGATACCGCCGACCGGACCGGGGAGTTCTACCGCTACCTCCGGGCGACGGAGAGCGAACTCGGGGAGATCGACCGTGCGGCCGAGGAGGAGATGAAACTCGTCCGGAAGTTCTGCTACTACACCTACGACACGGTCTGCCTCGCGGAGCACGACGAGGAGCCCCCGGCGCCGATGAACCCCGAGGCGCTCGATGTCTGCCTCACGATCGCAAAGATGCTCGGCATGACCCCCGTCGAGCAGGTCCACACGATGCGAAAACTTGTCGTCGACGGCTCGAACACCAGCGGGTTCCAGCGGACGGCACTCGTCGCGCTCTCCGGCTCCCTCCCGGACGGATGCCGGATCGAGACGATCTGCCTGGAGGAGGAGGCGGCGCAGCGGGTGGAGGGCGAGACGTTCTCCCTTGACCGTCTCGGTATCCCGCTCGTCGAGATCACCACCGCCCCCTGCATGCACACCCCCGAGGCCGTCCAGCGGGTCGCCGAGTATATCGGGATGGTGCTCCGGTCGACCGGCAGGGTGAAGCGGGGCCTCGGGACGATCCGGCAGGACATCAACGTCTCCATCGCGGGCGGCGCACGGGTCGAGATCAAGGGCGTCCAGGAACTCGACCTCATCGCCGAGGTGGTCAGGCGCGAGGTTGAGCGGCAGGTCAATCTCCTCGCCATCCGCGACGAACTCGTGAAACGCAGCGCCCGGGTGGACCATACCGTCGTCGACGTCACCGCCCTCTTTGCCGGGACGAAGTCCTCCATCCTGAAGAAGGCGAAATCCATCCTCGCGATCCGGCTCTCGGGGTTTGCGGGGCTCGTCGGGCAGGATATCCAGCCCGGGAGGCGCCTCGGGAGCGAGATGTCCGACTATGCGAAGAAGTGCGGCGTCGGCGGCATCTTCCACACCGACGAGCTCCCCGCCTACGGCGTCACCGCAGAAGAGGTGGCGCGCCTCCGCGAGTTCGTCGGCGCCCGCGATGAGGACTGCGTCGTCATCGTGGCGGCGAGCCGGGAGCGGGCCGGTTGTGCGGCCGAACAGGTGATGATCCGCGCCGAGATGGCGCTCTCCGGCGTGCCCGAGGAGACCCGGAAGATGCTTGAGGAAGGGAGTTCCGCCTACATGCGCCCTCTCCCGGGAGCCGCCCGGATGTACCCCGAGACCGATATCTTCCCCGTCGCGATCGGCGAGGCCCTCTGGGAGAGCATCGCGGTGCCCGAACTCCTCACCGACCGGGCGGAGCGGTTCGTCCGGGAGTTCGGGCTTGACGAGGCGCTGGCCCGGCAGGTGGCATTCTCCGAGCGGTTGCCGACGTTTGAAGCGGCCGTCGCCGCCGGCGTCCGCCCCACCATCGCGGCCCGGACGCTTCTTGCCACCTGCCGGGAGCTCGCCCGCGGCGGCGTCGCCGTCGACCGGGTGAGCGAGGATGAGATCCTCGCCCTCCTCTCCGCCGTGGAGGCCGGCCGGGCCGCGAAAGAGGCGATCCCGGACCTTCTCACCGAACTCGCGCGGACCGCGGGCGAGTGCCCCGGAACACCCCGTGAGCGGGTGGATGCGGCCATCGAGAAGATGGCGCCCGCTGTCTCGCAGGCGGACGTGGAATCGATCGTGCGCCGGGTCGTGACCGAGCGCGAGGCGTTCGCCCGCGAGAAGGGCATGGGTGCGCTCGGCCCCCTGATGGGCGTCGTCATGCAGGAGGTCCGGGGGAGCGTCGACGGCAGGGTCGTCAGCGAAACCCTCCGGCGCGAGCTCAAGCGCCTCCTCTCCTGATATCCGCCGCTCGCGCGAGCCCGGGCCTGTCCCGCCGCGGCAGGGCCCCGGGTTACTTTTATCAGCGGGCCCGCTCATAATTGTAAAGGAGTTTTATCCATGGGAAAGACAGGAAGTGTCCAGTGGGCCCAGGTTAAGGGCGTAAAGGGGCAGATACGGCTCGTCCCTGCAAGTGAAGGCGAAGTGAAGAAACCCGGCCCGAACCAGCGGTTCAAGCCTGCGGCGGATATCAGGAAACGAGCGAGCAGGGAAGGGCAGGACCAGCGGCGCGGCGGACGCGGCGGACGCGGTGGACGTGGCGGGCGCGGCGGCAGAGGGGGAGGCACCCCCACGATGGACGTGCGGGTACGCCGGAGCATCCGGCGCGCGAAGGTTTCGGCTCTCGGGACCAAGCAGAAATCGAGATAAGCTGTCCCTCTCTTCTCTTTCAATACTTTTTATAGTTGCGAGTTCCAGTATGTGGTATGGATCTCAAAACCGCCGTCAGGACCTACCAGTTTGCCGAACGGGCGAAATCCGAGCTGATCGTCGGGTCGCAGCTGACGACAGCCCTGATCCAGTTTCCGCTCCAGGAGAAACCCGGCGGAAAACGGATGCTTCTGATGGTGCTCCAGTCCATCCGCTCGGAGCTCGAGTTTGCTTACGGCGATACGGAACGCCGTGAGTTCAAGAATGCCATTGATCACCTCAGCGAGGGGATCAGCCTGGCCGAGAGCATGGAATTGGGCGCCGCGTCGGAGCGGATAGCGAGGGGGGTCAGCGCCGTCACGACCGCAGCCCAGGCGGCGTGGGATACGCTCAAAGAGCATGACCTCCTCTGATCTCCTTCGCTTCCTGAAAGCACGGTCGTCGGTCCGGGACTACTCCGCAGAGCCGCTCGACCCGGAGGATATCGACTATATCCTGGCCTGCGCGAGCACTGCGCCGAGCGCCGGCAACCGCGAGGCCTGGGACGTCGTCGTCGTCACCGACGAGGACGTGAGGATGGAACTTGCGCTCGCGGCCCTCGAACAGGCGCATATCCGGGAAGCGCCGGTGATTTTTGTGGTCTGCGCGAACTATATCCGGTCCATGTCGCACTACGGGGAGCGGGGGATCCTCTACGCGCTTGAGGACGCCACGATCGCCTGCACCTATATGATGCTCGCTGCCCACGCCCGGGCCCTCCACTCGTGCTGGACCGGGGCATTCAACGAGAACGATGTACGCGAAGTCCTCGAACTTCCGGAGCACGTCCGCCCCATCGCGCTCCTTGCGGTCGGCAGGGGAACGCCGCCGCTCAAACCCGTAGAGCGGATGCCGGTGGAAGAGCACGCGCACCGCGAGACGTGGTAGGTATCAACTGGAGAGATTATGCCGGACTATCTGGTTACGCTTGAATCAGCGTGGATAATTAAAGATGTCAAGTCCATGGACGACGCCGTCAGCATCGCGATCAGCGAGGCGGGGAAACGGCTCAACCCCTCGGCGAAGTTTGTGGAGATCGAGGCGGGGATGATCGCCTGCCCCTACTGTGAGGGTGAACTGAACAGCGCTCTTGTGGTCGCAAACACTGCCCTTGTGGGGCTCGTGCTCCAGATGAAGGTCTTCCGTGCGGAGTCCGGCGAACACGCGGCCCGGATCGCAAAGTCGGTCGTCGGGAAGGCGTTGCGCGACGTGCCGCTGAAGGTCCAGGAGGTGCAGGAGGTATGATCGCCGTCGTCGGGCATACCGCCATCGATCACCTCTTCAGGGTCCCGGCCCTTCCCGGGAGGCACAACTCGACCTATATCGTTGACCATCAGGTCTACTTCGGCGGCGGGGCGGCGAACATCGCGGCCGGGATCGCGACGCTCGGGGAGCGGTGCCGGCTGATATCGTCGGTCGGCAGCGATTTTCCCGGGAGCGACTACGATCGCTGGCTCCAGGGCCTCGGGGTCGAGCGGGACTTTTCCGTGGTCGAGGGCGCCCGGACCGCGACCGCGTATGTCTTCACGGACGACGCCGGCGACCAGGAGACCTTCTTTGAGTGGGGTGCGTCCGCCGCGTTCTCCCGGGCACAGGCTCCCGCTCTTGACTTCGTCCACATGGCGACGGCCGACCCCGATTTCAACGTCCGGGTAGCCGAGAAGAGCAGGTTCGCCTCCTTCGACCCGGGCCAGGACCTCCTCTGCTACACCCCCGACCAGCTCGAGATCATCCTCACAAATATCGACATCCTCTTCTCGAACAACCACGAGATGGACCGGATGTGTGACATGCTGGGGCTGGAGCGCGACGCCCTCGTCGCCTCGGTCCCGATCGTCGTCACGACCCGGGGGGCCGAGGGAAGCGTCCTCTGCATGGGCGGCGAGGAGCACCACGTTCCGGCCGTCAGGGTCCCGGCCGTCGACCCCACCGGAGCCGGCGACGGCTACCGGGCCGGGTTCCTCACCGCGTTCCGGAAAGGCTACGCCCCGCTCGACTGCTGCCGTGCGGGAGCGGTGGTCTCGTCCTTCGTCGTCGAGCGGCCGGGCACCCAGACGAACCTCCCGGACTGGGACCGGATGCTTGCGCGGTACCGGAAGGTCTTTGGTGAACCCGGCGAAATAACTGTCTGAATTATGGGGTGCACAGCGCTGATCGCCGCCGGGAAAGCGCCAGATTCGGCACCCGGGGGCGCCTGATGGAGTCCGGCCCCGATGTGCGCGTCGAGCGGCTCACCCGGTACATCTTCTCCGCTCCGTCCTGGCCGCGGTCGCTTGCGCTCATCATCCTGCTCGGGCTCCTCATCGACGGGGCTGCATACCGGGTGGGCAACGAGCTCTTCCTGATCGGCACGCTCGGGTTCTCGGTCCCGGCACTGGTCGCCCTCCTGCTGACCGTGCCGCTGGTAGAGGTCTTCGGCCGACAGATCACCTACAACCGGTCGGCTCTTCTCGCCCTTACCTGCACGGTCCTTACGGTGATCCTGAGCCTCTCGCCGGTCCTGATCTTCGGGCGGGAACTCTTTCCTGCGCTCTACGCGGGCGCTCTCGGCCTCTCCTCCGGCCTCCGGCTGCTGGTCCTCGTCGCCGTGGCCGATTACCGGATCACCCGGATGGTCGTCCCTGCGTTCCTCCAGGGCGCGGCCGGGATAGCGGTCGGTGCCTGGTTCTTCACGCCCGGGTTCGTTCCCTACGCCCTCCTCCTCCAGGTGGTCTTCGGGCTGGTCTTCGTCTTCCTGATCTGGCTGATCGAGCGGCCGCTGAAGCGGGCGTTCCAGATCAGCGGGCTCAACTTCCTCAACACCTTCATCGCCCACCTGACCGACGGCTCAAAGAACATGGAGGACTTCTTCCGCGAGATCGGCGAGGAGGTCTACGTCCCGCAGGTCTCGCTCTTCTTCTCCCGCGACGGCGGGGAGGAGATTCTCTTCACGGTCCCGAACGTCCACCCCGGGCCGATGGGCGACGTCGGCGGCGGAAACCTCCCCCGGATCCTCCACGACACGTTTGCCGGGGAGACGCTCGTCGCCCACGGGTGTGCCACCCACGACTTCAACCTGGTCTCGGAGAGTGAGATAGGAAAGATCGCCCGGGCTGTCGAGGCGTCGCGCGAGGGGCTTTCCTTCTCAGGCACCGCGAGCCGCCCGGTCAGGGTCGCGTCGGGTTCGGTCTCGCTTCTCTGCCAGCGGTTCGGGGACGCCCTCCTGATGGTGAGCACCCGGTCTCCGGAGAGGACGGAGGACCTCGACTACTCGATCGGGATGGCGATCATGGCCGAAGGGCGGTGCTCCTTCTCGGAGGTCGCGTTCGTGGACGCCCACAACTGCATGACCAGTGTGGGTTCCCCGGTCCTCCCGGCGACGCGGATCGCGATGGAGTACGTCGTCGCCGCACGTGAGGGGTTCCGCGTCGCGCGGGACCTGCCGCTCGAGCCGCTTGCGGTCGGGGTCTCGCACGTCCGGGTCCCGTTCACCCGCGAGCAGGGGTTCGGGTCGCTCGGGGTGCAGGTGCTTGCAACCGAGGCCGGGGGGAAGCGGGCGGCCTACGTCCTCGTGGATGGGAACAACATGGCCGGAGGCGTCCGGGAGCGCCTGCTTTCGGTGGTGCTCGGTTACGTGGACGAGGCCGAGATCATGACCACCGATACGCATACGGTGAACACCATCAGTGGAAAGAATCCGGTCGGTTATGTGGTGCCTGCCGAGGAGATCGTCCCGTATGTCGAGCAGGCGATCCGGGAGGCGGTCGCCGACATAGCCCCGGCCCGGGTGGGGTCGGCAACGGCCTCGTGCGAGGGGGTCGTCGTCTTCGGGTCGCAGCGGGTCTCGCAGCTCGCAAGCACCGTCAACGCCATGCTCGCGTTCATCGCCCCGATCAGTTTCATGATCCTCGTGCTCGCGTTCCTGCTCTCGGTCTTTGCGTATATCCTGCTGCAGTAGGGTCGAGAAGACCCGGCATTTTTTTGCCGGCACGCCCAATATGATCCCATGGCTTACCGTTTTGCCGGTCGGATGGGGCGGGTCCCGGAGTCGTTCCTTGACGAGCTCTTCCGGGTCTCGGCGGTCCCCGGGGTGATATCGTTTGCGGGCGGTCTGCCGGGCTCGGCCTATATCGATCTCGAGGGTATCCGGGATGCGGCCCGCGAGGTCTTTGCAGAAGTCGGGCGGACGGCGCTCCTCGCAGCAGTGCCTCGATCTGGTCGCGAAGATCTTCCTCGACCCGGGGGACGCCGTCGGGATGGAGCGGCCCGGCTACCTCGGCGCGATCGAGGCCTTCTCGCTCTACGAGCCCGTCTTCCACACGGTCCCGCTCGCGGAGGACGGACCGGATCTCGCGGCGTTTGCGTCGCTCGTCCGGGAGCACGCACCAAAGTTCTTCTACGGTATCCCGAACTCGCAGAACCCCTCGGGGAGGACATACTCGGAAGAGAAGCGGCGAGGCATTGCGGAGATCCTTGAGGACACAGACACGGTCTTCTACGAGGACGACGCCTTCGGGGAACTCTTCTTCGACGGGAGGCCGCGGCTGCCGGTGAAGCGCTACCTCCCGGATCTGACGGTGATGTCGGGGTCGTTCTCGAAGATCGTCGCTCCGGGTATGCGGATCGGCTGGATATACGCGCCCGAGCCGGTCCTCCGGGAGTTCAACGTCGCAAAACAGGCTGCCGACCTCCACTCGAACTTCCTCTGCCAGGTGATCCTCCACCGCTACCTTGCGACGCGTCTCTGCAGTCTACGGGAGGCACTGCCGCCTGATGTGCGACCTCCTCGACGACCTGATGCCGCCGGGGACGACCCACACCACCCCGGAGGGCGGTATGTTCATGACCGTGGGCCTGCCGGCCGGCGTCTCATCGATGGATGTCTTCCGCGAGGGTATCCGGGAAGGCGTCGCGGTCCTCCCCGGGGTGCCGTTCTACGTGGGCGGCGGCGGGGAGGACACGATCCGCCTGAACTTCTCGGCGGCGGGCGAGGAGGAGATCGAGGAGGGGATGCACCGGCTGGCCCGGGTGGTGCGGCGGCTCGGGTGACCTCCTCCCCGTTTCGAAATATTTAACGGCCGAGAAGGCTCTGTAACCTTCTATGACCTCCTCCTGCCCCCTTCCGGGCCGTTCCCGGTTT